>CAMDHB010000251.1 GCA_945897655.1 Pseudorhodobacter antarcticus | reverse complement strand
CCCAAACCTTGACGCCGTGCCACGCCACGGGGTGACGGTCGGCATTGCCACCATCGCCGCCGCCCGCGCCAGTGCGATGGTCGTTTGGGGCGCAGGCAAACGCCGCGCGTTTCAGCACCTGTCAAAGGCCACCACATACGACCCCACCTGGCCCGCCACCGTCTGGGCCGCCTGCCCCGATGCCACCCTATTTGCCGACCGCGCCGCGGCAGGAGAGACACAATGACAGACTTGCGCTTTTGCCTGTTCGGGGCCGGTGAAATGGCCACGATCCACGCCATGAACCTGATCAGCGATGCACGGGTGAAAATCGCCTATGTCGTTGATCCGTCAGCAGAACGCGCGGCAGCCCTTGCCCTGGCCACCGGCGCGCAAGTGGTGGACACCGACACAGCCTTTGCCGACCCCACGATTGACGCCTATGTCATCGCCAGCCCGCCCCGCACCCATGCCGACTATCTGGACCGCGCCGCCCAGACCCGCGCCTATGTGTTTTGCGAAAAACCCATCGACCATGACATGGGCCGCATTCAGGCCTGCATGGCGGCCCTGAAGGGGCGCGAGGGGTTTGTGCAACTGGGCTTCAACCGCCGCTTTGACGCGCAGTTCGTGGCCCTGAAACAGGCCATCACCGCAGGCCGGATAGGCAGCGTTGAACAAGTCCTGATCATCTCTCGCGATGCCGAGGCGCCGCCGGTTGAGGGCTTCATCCAGTCCAGCGGTCTGCTGAAGGAAACCGCCGTGCATGACTTTGACCTGATCCGCTGGCTGCTCGAGGACGAGGTGGCCGAGGTTTATGTGATGGCCGACGCCCTGATCAACCCGGAATACCTGACGGTCGGCCAGATCGACACCACCACCACCGCCATTCGGATGGCCAAGGGCACCCATGTGACCGTCCTGAACAGCTTGCGTGCCGCCTACGGCTATGACCAGAGGATCGAGGTTCTGGGAACGCTGGGTCAGGCATCGGTCGGCAACGTACCGGAATCGCTGGTCATCCTGTCCACTGTGGATGGCATCAGGGGAGAAAAACCCTTGCACAACTATCACCAGCGCTATGCGCAGGCTTACCGGACCGAGATTTTGGCCTTTGCCGAAACTGTCGCGACCGGCGGCATGGTGACCCCCGATGCCACGGACGGTCTGCGCGCCTCGGCCATCGCCGAAGCGGCAATCCTGTCGATGACCACCAAGGCCCCTGTGGCGCTTTAGGCGTTCACATCCACCACGACACGGCCCTTGACCTCACCCCGCAGGATGGCAGCGCCTTGGGCGGGCAAGTCAGCCAGACCGATTTCGACGATCATCGCCTCCAACTTGGCCAGGTCCAGATCGCTGGCAATTCGCCCCCAGGCCCGCAGCCGCCCGTCATAGGGTTTCATCACGGAATCAATCCCCAAGAGGTTGACCCCCCGCAAGAGGAACGGGATCACCGTGGCCGGCAGGCCCGAGCCGCCCGCAAGGCCCACAGCTGCAACAGACGCCCCGTATTTCATCTGCCCCAGCACCCGGGCGAGCATCGCGCCTCCAACCGCATCAATGCACCCGGCCCAGGTTTCCGCCTCCAACGGGCGCTTGACGGTTTCGGCCAGATCGGCGCGCGGAATAATCCGGCTGGCCCCAAGGTCGCGCAGATAGCCCTCGGTCTCGGGCCGCCCTGTCACGGCCGCCACCTGATAGCCCAGCTTGGCCAGCAACGCGACGGCGACCGAGCCGACACCGCCCGCCGCCCCCGTTACCAGCACTTCGCCCTGCGCGGGCGTCAGCCCGTGATCCTCCAACGCCAAGACGGCCAGCATCGAGGTCAGGCCTGCCGTGCCCACTGCCATTGCCTGACGCTGGGTCAGACCGGCGGGCAATGGCACCAGCCAATCCGCCTTGACCCGCGCCTTTTGCGCATAACCGCCCCAATGCGCCTCGCCCACGCGCCAGCCTGTCAGCACCACGGCATCGCCGGGGGTATAGCGCGGGTCGTCGCTCGCCTCGACCGTGCCAGCAAAATCAATGCCCGCCACATGCGGATAGGTCCGCACCAGACCCGATCCGCTGGGGCCAAGGCACAGCCCGTCCTTGTAGTTCAACGAGGAATAGGCAACCCGCACCGTCACCTCGCCCGCAGGCAAGGCGCTGTCGTCCAGATCCTTCAGCGCGGCCACCGCTTGGCCCTCGGCGTTCTTTTCCAGCACTACAGCGCGAAACATGGGTTTTCCTTCCAGAATTCGATCAGGGCCCGCACAGATGGCCCCCGGCACAGCATCGCAAACCTGCCGCCGGATGCCAACCGCCTAAGGCGCCCAAGTCGCCACATGCGCCAGATAAGCGTCCAAGGGCGCTTCGGACGCAGGGTCCCCGGCCAATTCGGCGCGGGCAAAGTCGATAAAGGCAACCTCATGGTCAATCAGCAACTGCATGGTGGTCTGCATATCCGGCGGGGCCACTGCCTTGACCTCGTGGAATTCGGTCACATAGGCGGGATAGTCGCGTACTATAAGGGCCATGATGTCCTGCCAAGAGATTGCGGCCCAACTGACAGCCTGATCACGCCCCGATTGCAGGACGGCATCGGGGTCAGCGGGGGCCAGGCCCAACCTGTCGGCCATTGGGCGCAGGGCGCGGTGGGTCTGCAGTTCAATCAACGCGAACTTTGCCCAAATGGCAGCATGGCGCGGGTCGGGTTGCGCCTCTGACAGGGCGGCAAAGAAGGTTTCGCCGGAAAGCTCCTCTTCATAGGCCACGGCAAAGCCATGCTCGAAACTGGCATAGGGGCGGGGGGTTTGGGTCATCTGTGATCCTGGTAACGGGGCGTTTTACCCGAACTTCCCCTGCCAGAGTGGCCTTGACCCGCTTGACCGCGACACATCTGCGCCAAATCAGGCAATATTCCCGGCTGCCAGCGCCGCGCGGATCGCCTTTTTATCAATCTTGCCAACGCTGGTCTTTGGGATGGTGGTGACTGTCAAGACCCGCTCGGGCGCTGCCCATTTTGACAGCCGACCCGCAGCAATCGCAGCTGCGACGGCAGCATGGGCAGGTGCCTCGACTTCCGTGCCGGGTTTGGCCACGACCAAGATCACCGGCCGCTCCCCCCAGCGCGCATCCGGCATGCCCACTGCCGCCGCCTCGGCCACGCCGGGCACGGCGGAGACGATGCTTTCCAGTTGCAGCGAGGAAATCCACTCACCCCCCGACTTGATCACATCCTTCAGCCGGTCGGTCAGGCGCAGTGTGCCATCCGCTGCCATTGTGCCGACATCGCCGGTGTGCAACCAGCCTCCGGCCCAGAGCGCCGCCGTGCCCACGTCATTGCGTAAATAGCCGTCGGTCAGCCAGGGCGCACGCGCCACCACCTCACCCGTGGTCACGCCGTCATGCGGCACGTCCGTCATGTCGGGAGCCACGACCCGCAGCTGCATCAGTGGAATGGACTTGCCGGTCGCAATGCGGACCGACGTGGTATCACCCGTCGCACCCTGCGTGGCATCCATATCGGCAATCGTCAGGACCGGGCAGGTTTCCGACATGCCGTAGCCTGCATGAATATCGATCCCCCGCGCCATTGCCGCCCGGGCCAGCCCCTCAGGCAGGGCCGATCCGCCGATGATCACCTTCCAGCGCGACAGATCGACAGCCTCTGACCCCGGCGCCTGCAGCACCATCGCCAGGATCGTCGGCACACAATGCGAGAAGGTCACGCCATGCTTGCCAATCAGCCCGAGAATCCGCGCCGGCTCATAGCGCCCCGGGTAGACCTGCCGCGCGCCCATCATTGTCGCAATCAGCGGGAACCCCCAGCCGTGCACGTGGAAAAGCGGCGTCAGTGGCATATAGACATCGTCACGCTTGAACCCGCCGCGCCCCGGGACCGGCCCAAAGCAGGCGATCACGCCCAGGCTGTGCAAGACCAACTGCCGGTGCGAATAGCTGACACCCTTGGGATCACCCGTGGTGCCGGTGGTATAAAACAGGGTGGCGCGGGTCGTCTCGGCCAGGTCTGGAAAGGCATGAGTCGGGTCGCCGGCGGCCAGTACTGCCTCATACTCCCCCACGAACCCATCCGGCACGGCTACCGCCCGGTCGGACAGCACGATCAGGCGCATGGGCCGGGCGATCCGGAGCAGCAGGGGCAAGAGCAGCGGCAGAAAATCCTCGTGCACCAGAATGGCGTCATCTTCGGCATGATTGATCGTGTACAGCACCTGTTCGGGCGAGAGGCGAATGTTGACGGTGTGCAACGTGGCACCCATCATCGGCACCGCGAAAAAGCATTCAAGGTAGCGGTGACTGTCATAGTCCAGCACCGCGATCACCGCCCCCTGCCCCAAGCCCAGTGCCGTCAGGGCCGATCCAAGGCGGGCAACCCGTTGTCCGAACTCGGAATAAGTCATATCGACCTGATCGGCATAGGTGATCCGCTGATCCGGGTCCGCCGTCAGCCCGGTGTGAAGCAGGGTCCCAATGGTCAGCTGATAATCGTGATGCATCCTGTTGTCCCCCCAAGGATCCTTCTTGCCCTGCCAACCTAACAGCGAGAATGGCCAGGACCAAAGGACGAATGCGGCCCGATGCGACAAAAAAGGCTGGTGCTGCAAGCTGTGTCCTGCCCGAAAGCGCGGCGCGCATTTATGGTGTGCGGACTGGCAACAGCGAACCCGCCACCGCCAAGGCAACACCCTTGATCCTGATCTTCCCTATTGGAACAATCCCAGATCGGGGCGGTTCGTCGAGCGTGCGGCGATGTCAATCGGGAAGGGCCCGACCGTCAAGCGCGCCCTTTCCGACGCGCCCCGTCGGATTGGGGATGGAGAAGCAGCCCCCACCTTCGGATCAGAACAGTTCGATGCCATTGTCGCGCGGGGCCTTTGGCGCCACCGGAACCAAATCGGCCGGTGCCACATTGGTCAAAGGCACGATCAGCATCCGGGCCTGTCCCGTTGCAGGCCGAAACACCACGCGCCGGGCGTTCTGTCCCCCCAAACTCTCGCCCAGGCATTGAATCCCTTCGGTCGCGAGATATTCGCGGGCAAAGACCGAGTTGGCCTGGCCGATATCGCGCAGATCGGCCGAAATCCGGGCACCGCCAAACAGCTTTGCTTCAAGCCTGGGCTTCTTCGCACCGGCCTTGAGCAGGTCGTTGATCAGCATTTCCATCGCGAACAGCCCATAGCGCACCGGGCGGTTGGCCCCCTCTTCCTGACCAAAGGGCAGCAGAAAATGGTTCATGCCCCCGATCGCGCGCACCGGGTCATGCAGGCACACCGCCACGCAGGACCCAAGGACAGTGCCCAGCAGTTCATCGGGGTGATCG
>CAMDHB010000250.1 GCA_945897655.1 Pseudorhodobacter antarcticus | reverse complement strand
ACGAGCACGGTGTTGGACGCCGGTTTCTGACCGTCGAGGATCTGGATGGCAAGGGCCACACCAGCCCCACCCACGGAACCGGGGTTGGTGACGGCAGCGCCGACCAGACCTTCGACCGAGGCCAGTTGCCCCACGAAGCCCGCGTTGTCAGCGCCCACGATCGGAACCAGCGGGGTGCCGGATTCGACGAAAGCGTCAACGATCACGTTGTCGATGCCCGAGGTCCAGACACCCTCAAACGGGATGCCGGTGGCGATGTAGTCCAGGATCTGCTGCTTGCCCTGATCCTGCTGCCAGCCGGTGAACACCTCTTGCGCGACCTTCACATCCGGGAATTCGGCCAAGGCGCGCTTGAAGCCTGCATCGCGGTCATTGTCGGCCCCTGCACCGGCAGCGCCGCGCATGTAGACGACCGAGCCTTTGCCGCCCATCGTCTCGAACAGCCACTTGGCGCCAAGGTAGGCTTACTGTTCCTGGTTGTTGGACAGGATATAGGCCGAAGGTTCGGTCACGGCCTGGTCCACGGCCACGACGACGATGCCGGCATCGGTTGCCTCTTTGATGGCCGAGTTGATGCCATCAGCGCTGGAGGGGTTGACGACGATGGCGTTGACACCGGCCTGGATCAGGTTGCGGATGTCTTCCAACTGGCCGGCCGCATCGGTGTTGCGGTGGGCGATGTTCAGGCTTTCAACCTTGCCCGAAACCAGCGCCTGCGCCTTCATCGCGCAAACCATTTCCTCGCGCCAGCCATTGCCCTGCACGGTGTTGGAAATGCCGATCTTGTAGCCTTCGGCATGGGCCATTCCGGCAAAGCCAAGGGCCAGCCCCAGTGCCGCAGTTCCCTGAAGAAGTCGTTTCATGTCGTGCCCTCCCAGACAGTTGGTAATTCAGATACGAGCCTATTTGATGAAAGGACGCAAGACATCCCGCGCCAGCAGGAAGCCGCGTTTGACGTGGTCGTCGGTGCCTTCGAACACCCGGTCCTCGTGTTCGATGATGATCGGGCCGTCATAGCCCGCCCGGTACAGACCCGCAAAGAAGGCGGGCCAGTTCACATCGCCAAGCCCCGGCATGCGCGGCACCTGCCAGCCCATGCCAAGGGACATGATGCCGTTGGCATAAAGGCCGTCGCGGTCGATCATCAGGTCCTTGGCATGGACATGCACCATGCGGGGGCCAAACTCGGCGATGAAGCGGGGGATGTCGATCATCTGCCAGATCAGGTGGCTGGGGTCGAAGTTCATGCCGACGCCGTCGCCCCAATCGCCAAAAATCCGCCGCCAGATGACGGGGTTGTAGGCAATGTTGTGGCCGCCGGGCCATTCGTCATGGGAAAAGATCATCGGGCAGTTTTCAAAGGCCAGGGTCACGCCGTGATCACGGGCGAAGGCCACGATATCGGGGAATATGGCTTGGGCGCGGGCCCAATTCTGGTCCAGCGTCAGGCCGCGGTCGCCGCCGACGAAGGTATTGACGACGGGCACGCCCATCTTGGCGGCGGCCTGAATGACAAGGCGCAGGTGGTCGATGACGCGGGTACGGTGGGATTCGTCCGCGTGCAGGGGGTTGGGATAATAGCCGAGGCCGGAGATGGTCAGCCCCTTGACCGTCAGGCTGGCGGTGATGTCCTGGGCTTCTGTCTGCGACAGGCAATCGACGTTGATGTGCGAGGTTCCGGCATAGCGCCGCGCCTCCCCCCCGGTGGCGGGCCAGCAGGCGATTTCAAGGGCTTGAAAGCCGGATTGTGCGGACCAGTCGGCGACGGTGTCCAAGGGCAGATGCGGGAAGGGGGCGGTCAGCAGGCCAAGGTGCATGGGGGTTCCTTCAGGTTTCGGCCACGGTGACCCATGTACCGGTGGCGGCGCTTTGGATCACGGCATCACACAGCAGCATTTCGGCATGGCCCGCCGCGAAATCGGCATAGGTGGAGGAGCGGGTGCCCGTGTCGACATCTGCATAAATGGCGCGGAAGAGGGCGTGGAACGTGTCGGCAAAGCCTTCGACATGGCCGCCGGGCAGGCTGGCGGCGGCGGCCCCGGCGGGGTTCATCAGGCTTGCGTCGCGGTGCAGGATCTGGTTCGGGGCATCGCGGTGGCCGAGCCACAGGGTGTCGGGGGTTTCCGAGGCCCAGGCGGCCGAGCCTTTGGCACCGGCGATGTCCCATGTCAGGCTGTTCTTGCGGCCAGGGCTGACTTGCGAGGTGGACATGACCCCGCGCGCGCCGCCCTCAAAGCGGAGGAGGATGGTTGCCGCGTCGTCGGTGGTGATGGTGCGGGGTTCGGTGGCCCCGGTGGTGGCGGTGAAGGTTTCCACGGGGCCCGTCGGTTTCCGGCGTTCGGGGATGAAGGTGGCAAGGTCGGCCATGACTGCGGTGATGCGTTGGCCCGTGACGAACTGGACAAGGTCCAGCCAATGGGTGCCGATATCACCCACTGACCGCAGGGTACCGCCCTGATCGCCCTCAAGCCGCCAGTTCCAGTCGGTCGGTTTGGCGAGCCAGTCCTGATGGTAGTGCCCGGTGATCAGGCGGATGTCACCAAGGCCGCCGTCCTGCGCCATTTGCCGCGCGTGCTGGATCAGGGGGTAGAAGCGGATGTTGTAACAGACGGCAGCCACAAGGCCCGAGCCATTGGCGAGGGCCATCAGTTCGGCAGACTGGGCCGAGGTCATGGCGAGGGGCTTTTCGCAGATCACATGGCGACCGGCAGCGAGGATTTGTTTGACCTGAGGGTAATGGGCGTGGTTGGGGCTGGTGACGTGGACGACCTGCACGGCGGGGTCGGCCAGCAGGTCCTCCAGACTGGCATAGGCGGGCAGACCAAGCGCCGCACCCCTTTGTGCCCCTCGTTCGCCGCTGGAACCCAGGACGCCGGTCACGCGCTCCCCAAGGCGGCGGAGCGCGCCCAGATGGACGGTGCCGATGAAGCCGGTTCCGATGAGGGCGGCACCGATGTCAGACAACGGAATACCCCCCGTCGATGGCAAGGCAGGTGCCGGTCATGAAGCCTGCGGCGTCCGAGCACAGGAACAGCACGGGCGGCGCGATGTCGGCAGGTTGGCCCCAGCGGCCCATCGGCGTGCGGGCGGCGACGGCGGCGACATGGGCCGGGTCGGTGCGGCTGCGGGCGGATTGTTCGGTGACGATGAAGCCGGGGGCGACGGCATTCACGCGCACGCCCTCAGGCGCCCAGGCGATGGCCAAGGATTTGGTCAGTTGCGCCACGGCGGCCTTGCTGGCCCCGTAAGCCGGGTTCCGTGGGCTGCCGAAGCTGGCATACATCGAGGCCACGTTGATCAGCACGCCTTTGGCGGCCTTCAGTTGCGGCAAGAAGGCCTGCGCCGTGCGAAAGGTGCCGTGCAGGTTGACGTTGATGACATGTTCAAAAAATGCGGGGGCCATCTCTTCGCCCCGTGCGGTGATGGCGGCGCAGTTGATCAGGATGTCCAGACGGTCGGTATTGCTGGCCAATTCGGTGACGGCGGCAAGGTCGGTCACATCCAGTTGGGTATAGGGGAAGCGGCCTTGATCCTCGGACGCAGGGGCGGGTTCCGCGCCGCTGATGGCCACCGTTGCCCCGGCATCCTGAAAGGCACGGGCGATGGCAGCACCAATGCCGGCGCGGCTGGCCCCTACGACCAGAACGCGGGCATCGTCAAAGCGGAATTGGCACGATGCGGACATCACCCTCCCCCCAGAGGTTTTGGGGATGTTCGGCGCGGAAGTGATTCTATGCAATCACTATTTCATTTTTCCAAACATGATTATTTCATTTCATTCGCCAGGGCCATGCGGCGGCCCAGACTGACGATGATGGATTGGCAGACAACCATTGCGGGCACTTGGGAACGGAAGTGGCCCAAGCGCGCCTCGGTCACGAACAAGGCGCGGTCTGACAGGGGCACGACGGGGCTGAGGGCGTTGTCGGTGATGGCCAGCACGCGCAGGCCGCGTTCGCGGGCGATCTGGGCGACCTCGACCGTCTCGGGGGTGTAGTCGTCAAAGGTGATGACCAGAATGGCATCCTTTGGCCCGGCGGCGGCCACTTGGGCAGCGCGCATGGCACCCAGATTGTCAATCAGATGCGCCCGTTTGCCAATGGAGGACAGGCCGTAGACTGCATAAGCCCCGATGCCAAAGGCACCGCGGGCGGCGGCGACGTGGACAACCTCGGTCGCCGCAAGCGCGTCGATGAAGGCGGCAAGGTCGGCGGGGACGATGGACTGTTCCAACCGGAGGAGCGAGTTGACGGCGGCCTGGGCAAAGCCTGTGAACACGCGCCCGGGGTCGGACAGGTCGGCGTCCTGCACATCCGTCTGGGCGGCCAAGGCCTGAGCATAGGGCAGGCGGGGGCCAAGCAGGCGTTCGCGGAAGACGGTTTGCAGATCGGCAAAGCCTTGAAATCCCATCTCTTTGGCAAAGCGGGTGATGGTGGGGGGTGGGACCTGTGCGAGGGTGGCCAAGCGGACAAGGGTGTTGATCGCAACCTCCTCGGGGTGGTTCAGGAAGAAGCGGGCGACCTGTTGCAGGCGGCGGCTGAGGCGGGATTGGCGGGCGACGAGGGCGGCACGCAGGCCTTCGTAATCGCGGATCAGGTCGGGGGCGGTCACCGGGCGACACCGGCGACGAACTGGTCAAAGTCGATCACCGCGCCGCTCATCGGGATGGACGCGTCACCCAGCAGAAAGATCGCCAGCCGTGCCGCCTCAGTGGCCGTCAGCATGCGGCCAAGGGGCATGCGGGCGGCGACGGGCAGGTGCCAGTCGGGGCCGTGGCCAAGGACGTGGGACTGCATGTGATGTTCGCTTTCGGTCGGGACCCAGCCAAGGTTGATGCCGTTCACGCGGATGCGGTCGGCCATATGGGCGTTGGCCGCGTTGCGGGTCAGGGTCGCCAGCGCCCCTTTGGAGGCGGAATAAATCCCAAGGTCGGGCGCGCCGCACAGCGCATTCATCGACAGGATGTTGACGATGGCCCCCCCTGCCCCGCGCGCCAGCATGTCCTGTACGGAGGCCTGCATCAGTTGGAACGGCGCACGGGCGTTGATGGCAAACAGGGCGTCCCAGTCGGCCAGCGCACCGGTAGCCACAGAACCCCGGTTGGTGATGCCTGCGGCGTTGATCAGCCCGTCAACCCGGCCCCAACGGGTGATGGCAGCGGGGATGATGCGGGCGGCATCGGCGGGGTCTGACAGATCGGCCACAAAGGGGGTGGCAGACAGGGCTGCGGCGACGGGGGCCAGGGCTGGGCCGTCGCGGTCGGTCCGGAGCAGATGATCCGCCCCTTCGGCATGGGCGAGTTCCGCGCAGGCGCGCCCGATGCCACGCGCGGCCCCGGTGATCACGATCACGCGGCCCTTCAATCCCATATCCATGCTGACCCCCCGTTTTCCCGCCCCCGTCTTT
>CAMDHB010000249.1 GCA_945897655.1 Pseudorhodobacter antarcticus | reverse complement strand
GTCGGGGGGGCTGGCCACCGCGAATGACAAGGTGGGCGAAGCGATCGAGGTGATCCGGCAGGTCTGGGCGGATGTGGCGCAGAACGGGGTGACGCAAAAGGAACTGGACGACACCAAGACCTATATGACCGGGGCATATCCGCTGCGGTTTGACGGCAATGGCACGATTGCGTCCATTCTGGTGGGCATGCAGATCATGGGGCTGC
Source organism: Pseudorhodobacter antarcticus (assembly GCA_945897655.1). GTDB lineage: Bacteria > Pseudomonadota > Alphaproteobacteria > Rhodobacterales > Rhodobacteraceae > Stagnihabitans. Next base: position 5,291 of record CAMDHB010000249.1, on the reverse strand, counting down.
CCATCGACTATCCGGCGACGCGCAACGCACGGGTCGAGGCGGTGACGCTGGATGATGTGAAGCGGGTGGCGGCGCGGTTGCTGACGCCGGACAGCCTGTTCTTTGTGGTGGTGGGCGATGCGGTTGGCGTGACGGCCACGCCATGAGGGAGATGGGCATTAAGTGGATGGTGGCGGCGGCGGTGCAGCTTTGCGCAGGTGCCGCCTTGGCCCAAGGCGCGCCGGATGGGTTTACCATTGGGGGCTTGGGCATTCTATCCTCCAGCCCCTATGCCGGTGAGGATATGAGTGCGGTGGTTGTGCCGTTGCTGGCCTATAAGCAGGGCAACTTTTCCATTGGCACGGATGGGGCGCGGTTGAAGGTTTTTGACCGCGATGCGCTGTCGTTCAGTGTGCTGGTGGCCCCGCGGTTTCCGCCATTGGACGGCGAAGAGTCCGGGCCACTGGCGGGAATGGAGCGGGGGATCACCGCCGATGCCGGTGTGCTGGCCGAATATGCGCTGGCCGAGTGGACCAAGTTCACCCTGCGGGCGGTGACCGAGGTGACGGCCGAGCATGGCGGACAAGAGGTGACCTTGGGCGGGCAAACGCGTGTGGCGATTGCCGGTATCCCCATGCTGCTGGGCGGTGGGGCCAAGTGGCAAAGCAGCGGGTTGTCGGAATATGTGTATGGCGTGCCAGCGACCGACGCAGCCTTGGTGCGGCCCGCCTATGCGCCGGGGGCTGTGGTGGTGCCCTATATCTCCTTGGGCACGATGTATCCGATCAACGAGCGAACCCGGATATTCGGGTCGATCAAGACCGAGTTTTTGCCCGGTGGCGTGACGGATAGCCCGATCATCGACTCTGGGTTGGTAACCAGTTTGGCGGTTGGCGTCAGCTTCGGCTTTTAGCGGTAGCGTATCTGGTTCCAGCGGTGGCCGATCAGCGACAGGATGATGATCAGCCCGTTAAAGAACTGGACATAAAAGCCGTCAAGACCCGCTGACACGATGCCGACCTGGATGAAGGACACGATCACCGCGCCGATGGTGCCGCCGATCACCGTGCCGATGCCGCCCCAGGTTGGGGTGCCGCCCACAAAGACGGCGGCAAGGGTGGGCAGAAGGTAGCTGTCACCTGTGGTGGGCCACCATGTGAAGTTGATCATGGTCGAGAAGATGCCAGCCAGTCCTGCCCCAAACCCCATGAAAACAAAGGTATAGACCCGCACCTTTTTGGTATCGATGCCCATCTGTTCAGCGCTGTCAGGGTTGTCGCCGACACAGTGGACCCGTGCGCCGAACTTGTGCCGGTTGTACAGCAGCACCGACGCCACAACGAACAGCGCAGCCCAGATCATTTGCACCGGAAAGCCGTAGATCGTGCCGGACAGGACCTGATAGGCAACCGTATCCTTCAGTGACAGCATGGCGATGGATTTGCCGCCAGTTGCGATCAGGATCCCGCCCCGGATCAGGAAGCTGAGGCCAAGGGTGGCGACCAGCGATGACAGGCCGCCATAAACCACGATGAACCCGATGGCAGCCCCGGTCAGCACGGCGACGGCCACGCCGGCAAACAGGCTGATGAAGGGGTCGATCCCGGATTGAGCGCACAGGGCAAAGACCCAGGCGCCAAGGGCCATGACGGCGGGGAAGGACAGGTCAATCTCGCCCACGGTCACCAGAAACACCATCGGCACGACGACAAAGATGGCGACGGGCAAGGTGGTCAGTACGGAATAATAGATCCGGTAATCGGAGAAGACGGCCGGGTTGCCGATGAAGAACAGGATCATCATCAGCACGAACACCGCCATTGTTCCCAATGAGGCGCGGTTGGCCAGGACAAAGCGATGGGCCCAGCTGCGTTCGATGGACCGGTTATCGGGGGTGGGGGTGTCGGTCATCGCGCGGCCTCGTTCTGAGCTTGGTCAAGGGGGTTGGCGCCGGTGGGGTGGGCGACATGTTCCATGAAGCCGATCAAGCGTTCGGCGCTGCCGACCTCGGCCTTGGTGATCTCAAGTGCTACACGACCCCGGTCCAGCACGACAAAGCGTTCGGCGATGTCAAAGACGTGGTGGATGTTGTGGCCGATGAACAGGATCGACCGCCCGCTTTCGCGCACATTGCGGACAAAGCGGAACACCTTTTCCGTCTCGGTCAGGGACAGGGCGGTGGTGGGTTCGTCCAGAATGATCAGGTCGGCCTTGTTATAGATCGCCCGCGCAATGGCCACGCCCTGACGTTCACCGCCCGACAGTTGGCCCACGATGCTGTCGGGCGAGAAAACCTTGGAGGTGAAGCCGATTTCGCGCATCAGACGCTCGGCCTCGGACCGCTGTTTGGCCACGTCCAGAAGGCCGAAGGCGGTGGTGATTTCACGGCCCATGAAGATGTTGCGCACGATGGTTTGCTGCACCGCAAGGGCGCGGTCCTGAAACACGGTTTCGATCCCGGCATCGCGGGATTTGCCGGCGTTCCAGCCGTGGACCGTCTGGCCCCGCACCAGAATCTCGCCCGAGGTGGGGCGGACCACGCCGGACAGGATTTTGATCAGCGTCGATTTGCCAGCGCCGTTGTCGCCCAGAAGGCCCACAACCTCGCCCCCGTCGACATGCATGTTGACGCCGCCGACGGCAAAGACGTTGCCGTAGGATTTCTTGACCTCTTTCAGTTCGATCAGCCGTTCGCCCAAGGGATTTTCCTTCTGCCGGACAGGGTTGGACAAGGCGGTGGCCGCCTTGTCCGGTTGGGTCAGCAGGGTGTCAGCGCAGCCCCTCGATGGCCAGGTCCGCGACAGAGCCGATGTTGTCGGCGTTCACAAAGCCCGCGCCGGTATCAACGCTGATGGCGCCAAGGCCGTAAACCTTGGACTGGCAGAGGCTGAGGATCGGGTAATAGCCCTGCATGAAGGGCTGCTGGTCGGCGGTCAGTTGAACCCAGCCGTTCTTGAACGCTTCAACGATCTGCGGGCTGGTGTCGAACCCGATGTTGAAGATTTCGCCGGGTTTCTTGCCTGCCGCTTCCATATAGGTCGGCGCGTTGCCCAGCATCTGGCCGCCGGGATAGCCGATCAGCTTGACATCGGGGTTGGCCAGCAGGCCTGCGGTGATGACCGGAATGGCCAGGTTCGGGTCACCCGCCATTTCGGGCGAGGTGCTGAGCTTGATCACGGTCATGCCGGCATCTTCCAGCGCCTGAACGGTGCCAAGTTCGCGGATCACGCGGTTTTCCTGGCTCCAGTCGGCCACAACGATGGCCTTGTCGCCCGCGCCAAAGCCGGACATCCGGATCGCCTCGGCCCCCAGCGCATAGCCTTGCGGGGCGAGGTTGGCGCCGACATAGCCGCCGCCGAACTTGGCGCGGACCGTGGGGACGTCAACGTTCTGGTACATCATCAGGATGCCGGCTTTGGAGGCTTCCTCGGCCAAGGGCTCGATGGAATCGGGGCCGGGGTGGCCCATCATGGCGATGCCATCGGGGGCAGAAGCGACGGCCTCGCGCAGTTGCTGAACCATCTTTTCGGACGACCAGCCCGAAAAGACGAAGTCAACCTGGGCGCCGGTGTCCTTTTGCGCCTGCTTGGCGCCGTTATAGACGATGGAGGCAAAGCCATCACCCTCGGCCCCGCCGACAAAGAAGCGGATCTTGACGTCCTTGCACCAGTCATCGCGCAGAACCTCGGCCTGGGCGGTGGTGCCCAGAATGGCGGCGAGTGCAGCACCGGCCATAAGAATACGTCTGGAAATTGCAGTCATCTCAGTCCTCCCATTGCGCCGGGGATTCCGGCGGTTGCAGTTCGTGGTTGCGGCTGTCCTTTGCGGATCTTGGCCGTGGTCGTTCAGGCCGGATTGGCGGTAAAGTCACCTCCCCGGGCTGTCTTCAGATGGGCAAGCGCGTGCAGTTGCCCTGTCATTTCAAGGTCATCGCGGTAGACCGGGTCATGCCAGCCTTCGATATCAATCGATCCGGACCAACCCGCCAGACGCAATTCGGAGATCACGTTGGTCCAGTTGCTGTCGCCAAAGCCGGGGGTGCGCATGAACACGAACTTTTCACGGCCAAAGATGCCGTGTTCGCGGATCACGTCCCAGCGGATGGTGGCGTCCTTGCCGTGGACGTGGAAGAATTTGTGGGCCCATTTGCGGATCTGGGGGATGGGGTCGATCAGATAGACCATCTGGTGGCAGGGTTCCCACTCAAGCCCAATATGGTCATCCGGGGTTTCGTTGAAGATCAACTCCCACGCGTCGGGGTTGTGGGCGATGTTCCAGTCACCAGAGGCCCAGTTGCCATCCATTGCGCAGTTTTCAAAGGCAATCTTGATGCCTTTGTCGGCGGCGCGTTTCGCAAGGTCGGACCAGATTTCCTTGTACCGTGGCAGGCTGTCGGTCAGCTTTTTGCCCCGGATACGGCCGGTGAAGCCTGCGACACAGGTCGCGCCAAAGTGGTGGGCGTTGTCGATGCAGTCGCGCCAGCCTTGCAGGGTGGCAAGGTCCATTTCGCGTTCTTCCAGCGGGTTGCCGAACATGCCAAGGGTCGACATGGTGATGTCGCGGTCACCGATGGCATCGCGGCAGCGTTTGCCAAGGTCGGCCAGGTTCTGGCCGTTGGTGGTTTGCCAGAAGAACGGCTCAAAGCTTTCAAAGCCGTGGTCGGCGATGGCGGCGATATTGGCTGCGGCGTGGCCTTCGCTGGCGCGGATCATGGTGCCGATGCGGATGGATTTGGTCATGGGGTCAGGGTAATCCTTGTGCGGGTTTTGGCACTGTCGATGGCACCAAAGACCATGCCCAGGCTTTTGATATTGTCACGGCCCACGGTTTCGGGGGTCTGATTGGCATCCAGTGCGGTCAGGAAGGCGTCCAGAACGCTGGCGTGGCCTAGGGTCTGGCCGATGTCGAGGGGCGGCGGCACCTCAAGCGGTTCCAGCGGACGGAAGAAGCCTTCGTCACCCGCCACGATATGGGCGTCGAACTGGTCGGCCCCGTCCCACAGCAGCGTGCCCTTGGTGCCGATGATGCGCCAGGAGGCATCCCAGTTGGTATTCGCCCCCTCGGCCACCCAGGAGCCGCGATAGGTGAAGGTAACGTCATCCGACATCTCGAATATCGCATTGGCGGCGGCGCCGTGGTTGTTCCAGGACCCGGTCGGGTTGGTTTCATGGGCGTAAACGGCAAGGGGCGTTTTGCCCGACATGAAGCGGGCGGCGTCGAATGTGTGGATGGCCATGTCCACCAGCAGGACATTCTGCATCTGTTCGCGAAAACCGCCGAAATGGGCACCGACGAAGAAATCGGCATGGACC
>CAMDHB010000248.1 GCA_945897655.1 Pseudorhodobacter antarcticus | reverse complement strand
GGCCGATCGTCTCGCCGCCCGTGGCCGCGAGTCGGTGACCGAGATTGAGGCGCGTTTGGCCCGCGCCTCCTACGAAGTGCCCGCAGGGCCGATGGTGATCGACATCGCCAACGACACCTCACCCGAAATCGGGGTCAAGCGTCTGCTGGCCGCCCTTCAGCCCAGCGGATAGCGGTTCAGAATATGAAATCTGCCATCCGCAGCCTCGCCGAACAGGCACAGGTCTTCCAGAGCGAATGGCTCCGGTTGCAGCCCGTCGAAATGGGCCAAGGCAAGCGGGCGCAGCATGGTCATCTGGTCATCTGTCAACCGGCCCGACAGCGTCAGATGGAACCGAAACTCCTCCATCACATAGGGATAGCCGAACTGGTCCAGCAATTCCCGCTGGCGGGGCGTCAGACGTTCGGGTCGGCGACGGGCAATTTCAGCCTCAGTCAGCGGCGCGCGCAGGGGGTCCAGCCTTTCGACCACTTGGGCGGCAATGTCGGTCAAACCCAACACGTCGCCTGCGGGAACCAGCGCCAGAAACCCCTCCAGCGACACCAACTCCAACCCCGGCATCTGAACCGGCTTCAACTCCCTCGCCAGTGCACCAACGGCGGCATCCACCGCAGCGGCATCAACCCCCTCGGCCAGCCGGAAGGGCGGCTTGATCGTCCCGTGAAAGCCGTATTTGCGCGGCTCGGCGGTCAGGCTTGGCAGGTCGGCGGCAAGGTGTGGATGTGCGACATCCGCCCCACTAACAGGGTCCCAACCCAGCCAACTGGCCGCAGCATCGGCAAAACCACCGGCGCGCGGGGCATAATAGATTGCGTATCGTTTGATATCTTCCATCGTGCCGCCCTTACCTGCAGATTGTCACACTTGCGTGACGAACCGCTGGCATGGCACCGCTGGCAAAGTCCAGCCCCAGACCGAAAGCCCGAACATGACTGATGTGATCCTTGCCAATGCAACCCTTGTCCTGCCGGATGAGGTTATCCGGGGCTCGCTGCTCATGTCAGGCGGTGTGATCGTGTCGATCGACACGGGAACCCAGGTTGCACCGGGCGCGATCGACTGCGAAGGCGATCTGGTCCTTCCCGGGCTGATCGAACTGCATACAGACAACCTTGAACGCCATATCGAACCGCGCCCCCAGGTCCATTTCCCCCATGCCGGGGCCATCATCGCCCATGACGGCGAACTTGCGGCGACCGGCATCACCACGGTGTTCGATGCCCTGCGCGTCGGCTCGATCATCTCTAAGGACAAGGCCAGCTACGGCGAATATGCCCGCATGGTGGCGGATGAGATCATCGCCCTGCGGACCGAAGGGGCGTTGCGGATCAACCATCTCTTGCACCTGCGTGCCGAGGTATGCTCCGAAACCCTGATCGAAGAGCTTGCCAAGTTCGGCCCTGCGGATGCCATCGGCATCGTCAGCCTGATGGACCACACCCCCGGACAGCGCCAGTTCCGCGACGTCAGCCAGTTGCGCGCCTATGTCCGTGGCAAGCACGGCCTGTCCGAGGAGGAGTTTCTGGCCCACCTCGCCACCCAACAGGCCCTGTCTGACCGCGTCGGCCTTGCCCACGAAGCCGCCGCCGTCGCCGCCGCCCGGCGCTATGGGGCGGTTCTGGCCAGCCATGATGACACTACCGCCGATCAGGTTGCCGTGTCCGCCCACAATGGCACAAGGTTCGCCGAATTTCCCACCACGGTCGAGGCTGCGGCGGCCTGCCGGGCGCATGGCATTCATGTGATGATGGGCGCACCCAACCTGATCCGTGGCGGCTCCCACTCCGGCAACGTCGCCGCCAGCCATCTGGCCGACCTGAACCTGCTGGACATCCTGTCGTCCGACTATGTCCCGTCTGCGCTGCTGAACGGCGCCCTGATGCTGGGTGATCAGTGGGGCGACATCGCACGCGGCATCGCCACCGTCACCCGCGCCCCCGCCCTTGCCACCGGCCTGACAGACCGTGGCCGCCTGACACCCGGCCTGCGCGCCGACGTCATCCGCGTCGCCCGCCTGAAAAGCGCGGCCGCCGTCCGTGGCTCATGGGTGGGTGGCAAGCGGGTCTGCTGACCCTCAGCAAACCGTGCGGAACCGTTCGACCAGCGTATCCAGCACCTCACCCGGATCGCGCCGCCACCAGTTCCCCGCGCTGAAAATCTCGGCCTCGCACAGGCCGCTGTAGCCTGCCCCCTCAACCGCCGCCCTGATCCCGCGCAAATCCGCGACCCCATCGCCCATCATCCCCCGGTCCAGCAACACCTCCTGCGTGTCTGCCAACCAATCGCAGATGTGATACCCAAGGATCCGCCCCTGGGCCCGCTGCAACTGCGCGGCCAAGTCCAGATCCCACCACACATTATAAACATCCACCGCCACGCCCACATTCGGCGCCCCAATCGCATCACACAAATCCACCGCATCCCGCACCGTCACCAGGCATGATCGGTTCCCGCCGTACACCGGGTTCAACGGCTCCAACGCCAACTGCACCCCCCGCGCCGCCGCATAGGGGGCAGCCTCCGCCACCCTCTCCGCCACAATCTTCAGACTGTCGCGCATCCCCTTGGTCCCCGGCTCCACCCCACCCACCACAATCGTCAACACCGGCGCACCCAACCCCGCCGCCATGTCGATCGACCCATAAAACTCATCCATCACCGCCACCGGCGCGAGCGGCCCCACCAGAAACGGCGTCCGGCACAGCCCTGCCATCTGCAACCCCGCCGCCCGCACCCGATCCCCAATCTCTAACGCCCTCGACCCAATCTCCCGCCGCCAGAACACGATCCCGCCCAGACCCCGCGCAGCACAGGCGTCAATCACCCGCTCCACCGACCAGCCGATCCCGGCCCCTTCGACGTTATGCCCCAACGTCGCCGTGTTCAGCGCCAGCGCCGAATGATCCCGCGAAAAATCACGCACCATAAACGGCCAACAACCGCTTCATTCGCCCCACTGCCATATCCGGGTCCCGCAGCACCCCACAGCCATCCGCCAACCGGAACAAATCACAGAAATAGGGCAAGGGCCGCATCGCCTGCGCCCCGTTCAGCATGATGAAATGGTCCTGAAACCCGTTCAACCACGCCAGAAACACCACGCCCGTCTTGTAATACTGCGTCGGCGCGCGAAAGATCAGCCGCGCCAAGGGCACCGTCGGGTCCAGCGTCGCCCTAAACCCCGCCCGGTCCCCCACCCCCAACCGCGCCACAGCATAGGCCGCCGCCGGGGCCAGCGGGTCGAAAATCCCCAGTAGGGCGTGCGAGAACCCTTCAGCATCCCCCTCAATCAACTCGGGATAATTGAAATCGTCCCCGGTATACATGCGCACCCCGGCGGGCAGCCGCCGCCGCATGACAATTTCCTTGTCCTTGTCCAACAGCGAAATCTTGATGCCGTCCACCTTGGCCACGTTCTGCGCAATCACCTCCAGCGCCGTCTCCATCGCGTCCTCAAAACGCGACGCCCCCCAATAGCCCGCCAACGCCGGGTCAAACATCTCGCCCAACCAGTGCAGGATCACAGGCTGATCACAGGCCGCCAGCACATCGCTGTAAACCCGCACATAATCCTCCGGCCCCCGCGCCGCCTTCACCAAGGCCCGCGATGCCATCAGGATGATCCGCCCACCCACTGCCTGAATGGCCTCCACCTGTTCCAGATAGGCCGCGCGCACCTGATCCAAGGTATGCACCCCCGGCCCCAGATGATCTGTCCCGCAGCCATTGGCGACCAAGGCATCCGGCAGTTCCGCCTTGGTCCGCCGGATCAACTCCAACGCCCGGGTCCAATCCAGCCCCATCCCGCGCTGTGCCGTGTCCATCGCCTCGGCAATCCCCAGACCCAGACCCGCCAGATGGCGACGAAACGCCATCGTCTTGTTCCAATCCACCGCCGCCTGACCTGAGGGGTCGGTTGCCGCAAAAGGGTCCGCCACGACATGCGCCGCAGAATAGACGACCCGTGCCGCATCACCGCCCAGCACCGCCGCCGCAATCGGCGTGCCGGTCAGGGTATAGTCGGCCATCCGGCCCTGCTCATCTGGCAATGAAATCCGCATGTTACCCCCTTAGAACCTGGAAACCAGCATCCCGGCATCTGCCGAAATCACCTGCCCCGTTGTATATGGCAAACGCCCCGTCGCCAGCGTGGCGATGATCGCCCCCATCTCCTCAGGCTGGCCCACCCGGGGAAACAGGGTCAAGCCCTCAGCCGCCCGCTTGGCATAGCTTTCAATCACCGGCGCGGTCATTTCCGTGGCAATCAGCCCCGGCTGCACATCGTACACCGCGATATTCTCGGCCCCCAACCGCACAGCCAGCGCCTTGGACACCATCGCCGCCGCCGCCTTTGACGCGCAATACTCCGCCCTCTGCACCGCCACCGCAATCGCATTGGCCGAGGTTACGTTGATGATGGAATGAAACTCCGCCCCCCGGTCCCGCGCCAGCAACCGCCGCGCAAAAGCCTGGCTCAGGAAAAACATCGCCTTGGTGTTCACGGTCAGACAACGGTCCCAACTGGCCTCGCTCACCTCCAGCAGGTCGCCGCGCTGCAACACGCCCACGCCCGCATTGTTGACCAGCGTGGTCAGCGGCCCCAGCGCGCCCTCAATCCGCGCCAGCGCCGCGTCATGGCCGGCAATATCCGTCACGTCAAACGGCGCCGCCACGACCTGCCCACCCAGCGCCCCAACACGTGCAACAGCGGCATGCAGTTCGGCATCATCCGCCGGGCCATTGATGGCAACAGCAAACCCCTCACGCGCCAGCGCCTCAGCCGTGGCCAGACCAATCCCGCGTGACGACCCCGTCACCAGTGCAACCTTACCCACGCCGCGCCCCCAGGTAGTAACCATATGGTTACATTATTTCCCAAGCCCCGTGCCGGTCAAGCGCAAACTTGGCCGCTGCAAAAGGTCTTGCGAAATCGGTGCGCTGCCGTCTACAAATAACCATCCAGTTACCAGGAACCCACATGACCCGCCCCGATCTTCCCTCCGGCACCTATGGCTTTGGCGACCTTGCCGTTGGCGACAGCTGGGCCATCGGGACCGCGCAAGTTACCCCCGCCCTGATCGACGGCTTTGCCGCCCTGACAGGCGACCGGTTCGAGATTCATATGAGTGACGAAGCCGCCGCACGTTATGGCTTCAAGGCCCGGGTGGCGCATGGACTGTTGGTTCTGTCCGTCGTGGACGGCCTGAAAAACCTGTCCCCCGTCCAACTGCGGGCCGTCGCCTCGCTGGATTGGCAATGGACGTTCTCCAGCCCGGTTTACGCCGGTGACACGATCACCGCCCGAATCACCGTCACCTCGATCGGCCTGACAAAAAAGGCCGATCGCGGCATCGTCATGCTGGGATTTTCCGTCACCAATCAGGATGGCAACGTGGTGCAAGCCGGAACAAACCAGTTGATGATGCTGATCTGAACATGGTTAAGGCTGGGTTAATGAAAAATCACAAGTATATGATATAAAACAATTTCTCACTTTGTCCACATGTGGACA
>CAMDHB010000247.1 GCA_945897655.1 Pseudorhodobacter antarcticus | reverse complement strand
CGGTCAGGGTTTGGGCCGGTCCAGCGCCATGACCGAGGTCACCACGGCATAGTCCTTGTACCCCAAACGCGCCATCGGGCGGAAGAGTGTCAGATCAAACCGGCCATCTATCAGAAATTCATCGCGGATGTGGACGCCTGTGACGGTGCCGATGACCAGAAAATCCTCGCCCCCTTCCAGCGTGACAATCTGTTGCAGGCGGCATTCCAGAGTTGCGGGCGACAGGGTCACGCGGGGACAGTTGATGGTGGTGCATTCGGATTTGTCCACCCCGGCATGGGTGAATTCATCGGTGCCGCGCGGCAGGTGGGCGGAGGTGGCGTTCATCTGGTGCCACAGGCTTTCCGGCACGACATTGGTGGCGAAAACCCCGGTTTCCTGAATGTTGCGAATCGAGTCTTTCATATCCCCGGCAAAGATCACCTGGGGCGGGGTGTAGGCCACGGCATTGAAGAACGAATAGGGGGCAAGGTTGTCACCATAGGAGCCTCGGGTCGAAATCCAGCCGATGGGGCGGGGGGCGACAATGGCGTTAAAGGGGGAATGCGGCAGGCCGTGGCCGTCTTTGGGCTCATAGAACATCGGGGACTTTCTGGAGTGGTGAAAGGGAATTTGATCCTGTCATCTTCGCATGTTACGGGCGTTTCGAGATGATTCCACAGGGCGGGCGGCGTGTACAGGCTGGAAGAGGAAACCGAGGACGACTGGTGGGAGGTTGAGGCGCTGTACGACCTGTGCTTTTCGCCCAGTCGGACGGCCCTATCCTCGTACCGCTTGCGCGATGGGGTGCCGACGGTGGCGGCGCTGTGCCTGACGTTGCGCGACCAGGAGAACACATTGGCCGCCGCGATCCGCTATTGGCCGATCGAGGTGGGGGGCGAGGATGCCCTGCTGCTGGGTCCGATTGCCGTGCATCCGACCCGGCAGAGTGAGGGGTTGGGGGCGCTTTTGATCAACGAGAGCTTGTCCGAGGCGCGGCGTCTGGGGTGGGAGCGGGTTTTGCTGGTGGGCGATGCGCCCTATTATCGGCGGTTCGGCTTTACCAAGCTTGATGGGGTCGAGATGCCGCCGCCGACCAACCCGGACCGGGTGTTGGGCATGGCGCTGAAATCGGGCGCATGGGACCATGTGACGGGGCTGGTGACCAAGGCGACTGGGGTTTGATCCTTGCTTATTCGGTGGCCGTGCCCATATTCGGGGCATGACACAGCTTCCTGCCCTGCCGGGCCCCGATCTGGATATGGAAATCGCAGCGCTCGCCTATGCGTATGGCAGGGCGAATGGCCCATTTGTCAAACTGGTGAACCGGTTGGGCGGGGGGCTGGAAGGTCAGATGTCGCGGTTGCCTGCGTCGGTTCGGGCCGAGTTGGAGCGGGCGGTGAGCCAAGCTTTGCAAAAGGCGCATGGGCTGGCGGCGATGGGACGGCGGGCGCCGGATCTGGGGCCGCGCGGGGCGACCTATGCGGCGATGGCCAGCGGGGCGATTGGCGGGGCGGCGGGGTTGGCGGGGTCGCTGGTCGAACTGCCGGTAACGATCACGGTGATGCTGCACGCGATCCGGTCCGAGGCGGTTGCGGCGGGCTATGACCCCGAGGATCCGAAGATCCGCTTGGCGTGTATCGAGGTGTTTTCGGCCGGATCGCCCTTGCGGGGCGATGATGGGGTCAACACGGCCTTTCTGTCGGCGCGGTTGGCGATGACGGGGGGGACGCTGCAAAAGGTGCTGGCGGTGGTGGTGCCACGGTTGGCGGTGGTGTTTGGCCAGAAGCTGGCGGCGCAGGCGGTGCCGGTGATGGGCGCGCTGACCGGGGCCGCGCTGAATGCGGCGTTCCTGACCTATTACCGCGAGATCGCGCGGATCCGGTTTCGCCTGCTGCGCCTGTCTGAGGTGCATGGTGCGGAACAGGTGCTGACCGCCTTTGCGGCGGCGCAGGACAAGCCGGTGCTGACGGTGACTTAGCCGCCAGTGTGGCTCATGTGGCGGCGGGTCTGGCCGATGACGGCCTGGCGCGTGTAGTCGAAATCGTGGCCCTTGGGTTTGCGTGCGATAGCGGCGCGGATGGCTTGTTCAAGGGCGGCGTCATCGGGGCTGGCCCGAAGGGGCGCGCGCAGGTCGGCCATGTCTTCCTGGCCCAGGCACATGTACAACTCGCCCGTGCAGGTCAGCCGCACGCGGTTGCAGCTTTCGCAGAAGTTGTGGGTCAGGGGGGTGATCAGGCCGATTTTCTGCCCCGTCTCATTCAGTCGCAGATAGCGGGCAGGGCCGCCGGTGCGTTCGGTCAGATCGGTTACCGTGAAGCGGGTTGCAAGACGGGCGCGCAGGTCGCTGAGGGGCCAGTACTGATCGGTGCGCTGGGTTTCGCCCATGTCGCCCATCGGCATGACCTCGATGAAGGTCAGGTCGTGGCCGTCGCGGGCGCACCAGTCGGTGAGGGTGAAAAGCTCATCCTCGTTGAAGCCCTTCAGCGCCACGGCGTTGATCTTGACCTTGAGTCCGGCCTCTTTGGCGGCGGCAATGCCGTCCAGCACTTGGGGCAGGCGGCCCCAGCGGGTGATTTCGGCGAATTTCTTGTCATCCAGGGTGTCGACGGACACATTGATGCGCTTGACCCCGCAGGCGGCCAGATCGGCGGCATATTTGCGCAACTGGCTGCCATTGGTGGTCAGGGTCAGTTCGCGCAGCGCACCTGAGTGCAGATGGCGGGACATAGCCTCGAAAAACGTCATGATGCCCTTGCGCACCAGGGGTTCACCGCCGGTGATGCGCAGTTTTTCGACGCCCATGCGGACGAAGGTCGAACAGAGGCGGTCCAGTTCTTCCAGGCTTAGGAGTTCGGCCTTGGGCAGGAAGGTCATGTGTTCGGTCATGCAATAGGCGCAGCGAAAATCGCAGCGGTCGGTGACCGAGACGCGCAAATAGCTGATGGCGCGGGCGAAGGGGTCGATCAGGGGTGCGTTCATGAGATGAAGGTAGGCCTGATGCGCCTTGGGGGCAAGGGGATCGCGGAAGTGCCAGGATGGGGAAATTGCGCGGTCAAAGGTATTTGGCGGCTTCTTTCCGGGCCCAGGCCTTCAAGTTTTGACCCGGTCCTTCCAGAAAATCATGGGTACGTTGGGGGTCGTGTTTGGACAGTTCACGCAGCCACCAGGCGACGGCCTTTTGCATAAACCAATCCTTGTCAGTCACATAGGTCGCAGCCCAGCCCAAGACCCGGTCGCGGATGGCGAGGTCGGCGGGTTTGGGGAAGTTCTGTTTGGTCCAGGGCAGGGTCATCACAAGGGCGGCGCGGCGGGTCCACATGTTGTCGTGGGTGGTCCAGGCCTCGACTTCATCCAGACGCGAGGGGTCGGCGATCAGGCGGCGGTTGCCGGCGTCGCAGGCGTGGTCAGCGAGGGCCCAGGCGTCAAAGTTGGGAACCCAGGAGGCGATCAGGCGCCAGACGGGTTCATCATCGGGAATCCGGGCCTGGGTCAGCAGTTTGGTGGCGGCGACGCGGGCTTCGTGGATGTCGGTTTGCCACAGGGCATCGGCGATGGCGACGCGTTGAGCGGTGTCGGTACTGTCGCGCCAAGAGGTGGCAAGGGCGGTGATATCCGGGACCGCGATGCCCAGATAGGGGCGGGGGGCCTTGTGGTAGGCGGCAGCCTCCTCCGCCTTGGCGGGGTCGGCAAGGGCGGTCAGTTGGGCAAGCGCGTCTTCAGAGGTCACAGGTTGGCCTCGATTCCGGTGGCAAAGCCGTCAAGGGTGGTGCGGTTGGTGTCAGCCCAATAAGTGCGGATGCCGTCAGGGCCTTTTTCAGCGACCCAAGCGTCGGCATCCGGGCGTTCGGCCTGATAGTCCATCAGGGGCACGCCATAGCCGCAGGAGGTTTGCACAAGGTCAATTGTCATCTCGAACAGTTGGCGGGCGGCAAGGTCGGTCGGGAAGGTGGCGTTGTACTCGGCCCAAGCCGGATCATCCATATGGATAGCCCGGGCAGTGCCGTAGCAGCGCAGGATCAGGGGTTGGCCGTCAAAGGCGCACCACATCAGGGTCATGCGGGGGTTTTGCAGCAGGTGGCCAGCCGTCTCATTCCCCGAGCCAGTGGAATTGCGCCACAGGATGCGGTTGGGGTCCAGCACGCGCAGGCTGTCCATGCCCTTGGGCGACAGGTTCACGCGGCCCGAGGCGGCGGCGGTGCCGACGAAGAACATGTGCTGGGCGGCGATGAAGGTTTGGTGGGCGAGGGCGAGGCGGGGGAATTGTTTGGCCATTGGGGCACCCTGCGGTTGAGGATCACGCCCAAGTCTGGATCACATCCGCAAGCCTTGGTCAATCGGGCCGATGGATTCCACCGGAACGCTTTGCCCGATCACTCGACCGTCACCGATTTCGCAAGGTTGCGCGGTTGGTCGACGTCGGTGCCTTTGGCAATTGCCGTGTGATAGGCCAGCAGTTGCGCGGGCACGGCATAGAGGATGGGGGCAAAGATGCCGCATTCGGGCAGGGTCAGGGTTTTCCAGCAGCCCATGCCAGCCTCGCGGATGCCTGCGGCGTCGGAAATCAGCAGGACCTTGCCGTGGCGGGCCATCACCTCTTGCATGTTCGACACGGTTTTCTCGAACAGGTGGTCGCGAGGGGCGAGGACGATCACCGGAACTTGGGGGGCGATCAGGGCGATGGGGCCGTGCTTCAACTCGCCACTGGCATAGCCTTCGGCGTGGATATAGCTGATTTCCTTGAGTTTCAGCGCACCTTCCAAGGCCAAGGGGTACATGGCACCCCGGCCCAGAAACAGCACGTCCTGAGCCTCGGCCAGTTCTTCCGCGATCTTGGCGATTTCGGAGGAGAGGCCAAGGGCGTGGTTCATGAGGCCCGGCAAGGCCGCAAGGTCGGTCAGGTGGCGGGTCAGGTCGTGGGGCGACAGGCGGCCACGGTCAACGGCGGCTTTCAGCGCCAGCAGGGCGAGCGCGGTCAACTGGCAGGTGAAGGCCTTGGTGGAGGCAACGCCCACCTCGACCCCCGCCATGATAGGCATGGCAAGATCAGCCTCACGCGCGATGGAGGAGGTGGGGACGTTGACGACGGCCACGATCTTGGCAACCTTTTCCTTGGCATAGCGGAGTGCGGCCAAGGTGTCGGCAGTTTCGCCGGATTGGCTGATGAACAGGGCCCAGGATCTGGCCGACAGCGGCGGCTCGCGGTAGCGAAATTCAGAAGCGATGTCGATGTCGGCGGGCAGGCCTGCGATCTGTTCAAACCAGTACTTGGCGACATGGGCGGCATAGGAGGCAGTGCCGCAGGCGACCATGGTGATGCGGTCGACGCCGATAAAATCCACCTCGGGCGGCAGGTTCAGGGAGGTGCCGCCACCGTAATGGCGCAGTGCGTCGGCGATGACGACGGGCTGCTGGGCGATTTCCTTGGCCATGAAATGCTTGTAGCCCGCCTTTTCGATGCGGGTCTGGTCGATTTGGATCCGCGTTTCGGCCCGGTTGGCAAGGCGGTCGTGCGCGTCAAAGATCGTGGCGCCCTTGCG
>CAMDHB010000246.1 GCA_945897655.1 Pseudorhodobacter antarcticus | reverse complement strand
GGCATGACGGTGGAAAAGCTGGCGGAAACCGATGTGCTGATCTGGTGGGGTCATGCGGCGCATGGGCTGGTGGATGACAAGATCGTCGAGCGGGTTTGCGATGCGGTTTGGGGCGGGATGGGGGTGATTTTCCTGCACTCGGCCCATTTTTCAAAGCCGTTCAAGCGGCTGATGGGCGCGCCCTGCAACCTGACCTGGCGCGAGGCGGGGGAGCGGGAGCGGCTGTGGGTGACAAGCCGGCAGCATCCGATCACGGCGGGGTTGCCGGATCATTTCGAGATTGAGTTCGAGGAAATGTATGGCGAGCCCTTTGGCGTGCCGGAGCCGTTGGAGACGGTGTTCGTGTCATGGTTTGCGGGGGGTGAGGTGTTCCGGTCGGGGCTGACCTACAAGCGCGGGGCGGGGAACATCTTTTATTTCCGGCCGGGGCATGAGACCTATCCCACCTATCACGATGCCAATGTGCAGCGGGTGATTTCGAATGCGGTCAAATGGGCGCATAACCCGATGGTGCGGATTGCGGCACCGAATGCGGCGCCGAACCGGCCGATCGGGCAGGTGTTGGAGCCGATCGAGGAGCGCGGGCCGCGGTTGCATCATGATGGCGAGGCGGGGTTGCGGTGATGAAAAAGCCAGTGCGTTTGCTGATTCTGGGCACCGGGGGCATGGCCAACAACCATGCCGAGGCCTTTGCCAAGATCGAGGGTGTTTCGCTGGTGGCAGGGATTGACACGCGGCCTGAGCAACTGGCCGAGTTCTGCGCCAAGCATGGGATCGGGCGGGGCTTTGCCTCGATCACCGAGGCGCTGGAATGGGGCGAGTTTGACGCGGTGACCAACGTCACGCCGGACGCCGCGCATTTTGCGACGACTATGCCGGTGCTGGCGGCGGGCAAGCATATCTTGTGCGAAAAACCGCTGGCGACGAATGAGGCGGATGCGGGGGCGATGGCGGAGGCTGCGGCGAAGGCGGGCGTGGTCAACATGGTCAACCTGTCTTACCGCAACGTGGCAGCCCTGCAGGCAGGCGCGCGGATGGTGCGGGAGGGGGCGATTGGCACGATCCGGCATTTCGAGGCGTCTTATCTGCAATCCTGGCTGACCCAACCTGCCTGGGGCCATTGGGACCGCGAGAGCAAGTGGCTGTGGCGGCTGTCCACCCAGCATGGGTCAAAGGGCGTTCTGGGCGATATCGGCATTCACATTCTGGACTTTGCCACCTTTGTCGCGGGGCAGCCGGTGGCCGAGGTGTCTTGTCGTCTGGCGACCTTTGACAAGGCACCCGGCGGGCGGATTGGGGAGTATGTGCTGGACGCCAATGATAGTGCGACCATGCAGGTGGTCCTGGCCAATGGGGCGCTGGGGACGGTGGGGGCGACCCGTTTTGCCACCGGGCATCTGAATGACCTGCGGTTGCGGATTTATGGCGACAAGGGCGGGATTGAGGTGTCGTGGGAGAATAATGTCAGCCGTTTGCGGGCCTGTCTGGAAGCGGACATGGAACGTGCCACCTGGACCGACATCGAGGCGCCGGTGCTGGCGACGATCTATGAACGCTTCATCGCGGCGATCCGGGGTGAGGGGGTTGCTGACCCCGACTTTGCCCGGGGGGCGGCCTTGCAGCGGATGCTGGACCGGGCCGAGCAATCGGCGGCGAAGGGGGGGTTGAGCCTGAAGGTGTAACGGGACTGGTAGGACGCAAGCACTGCTGCCGCTTGACAGTTTGCAGCGCCCCACCGGCTATCCGGTCCGAACGGATTTAGCCCCGTGAGAAGCGGCCCTCGCCCCGGGGCATTCCGCCTTTGGCGACAAGGTCATGCAGGATCATGCCGACCAGCACAGCCGCAAGAAAGATCGCAGCGCCGGGCGCGAAGACGCCAAGTGCCACCAGCGCCGCCAGGGGGAAGTAGCCTGCCAGCCCCCAGCCAAGACCGAACATGAGGTCACCCAGCACGACCTTTGCGGTGCCTGCGGGGGCGACCGGTTCAGCCTCACCGCCCAAAAGCGGGCGGGTGAGCGGCCGGGACAGGGCAAGGACACGGGCCGCCACCACCAGCGCCGCCAAGGTGGCCGCGCCAAGCGAGAGGGCCCAGACCCCGAGGGACCCGGACATTACGGCAGGCTGAAACAGGCCGGACAGGAACACCCCTGCCCCGCAAACCAGCCCGCACAAAAGCGCCGCCAAGCGGATCATGTGGCCACCCCCGTGCCCAGAAGGTGACGGAAGGTCAGCGCTGCGCCCGCGCCTGCCGCAATCGCCAGGGTCGCCGCGACTGCCCGCCGTGAACCTTGGGTCAAGCCGAAGACGGACCCGAAAACGCTGCCATTTCCAAGGCGCGCGCCCACCCCGACCAGCACGCCGCCGACGATCAGCAGAGGCCAGACGGGCTCGGTCAGGGGTTGTCGGGCGACGCCTAGGGCGAACAGAACCGAGGGGGCGATGAACAGGCCCGCGACGAAGGCGATGCTGGCGGCGGCCAGCCCCTCGCGCCCGCCCAGTAGGCTGCCGACCATTGCCGAGGCTGACATCACCCGACCGGTCAGGACCATCAAGCCCGCCAACGCCAGCCCGATCAGGGCACCCCCCATCACAGCCGGACCGATTGTTTCCAAAGACACCTGCACCCCCCACCCTGTTTGTTCGCGCATTAAGCCTAGGCGAGGCGGCCCCGATTGCAAGCAAGGATTGGGCGGGGAAGCCGGGGTCGGGGTGGAAAAGCAGTTGAACTGGCAGCAGGATCAGGCGATCTTTGGCGCAGGGCGGGCC
The DNA here is from genome assembly GCA_945897655.1 of Pseudorhodobacter antarcticus. Classification (GTDB taxonomy): domain Bacteria; phylum Pseudomonadota; class Alphaproteobacteria; order Rhodobacterales; family Rhodobacteraceae; genus Stagnihabitans. The sequence continues at coordinate 2,777 of CAMDHB010000246.1, read as the reverse complement.
GCTTGGGGGCTGTCGGAACTGTCGGCCACCCTGCGAGGTGAAACGAACGGGGGCTTCAATGGTTTCGGATGAAACTGGCCTGATCGGGATTGTCGTGGCGCGGGGGAATTGTTGACGATGTGTACCGGGATTTCCCTGAAATCGTCCGACGGTGCCACGGTGGTGGCGCGCACGGTCGAATGGGCGCTGAGTGATGCGCATCATGACCGCATTGGCGTTTTCGGTCGTGGCCGCCAATGGGTCGCCCAGACGCCAAGCGGGCAGGACGGCAAGGAATGGACGGGGCGGTATGGCTTTGTGTCCCTGACCGCCTATGGCCAGCCTTATGGCCCGGATGCCATGAACGAAGTGGGCCTGTATGTCGGGGTCTACTACTTTCCCGGCTGTTATTCGCCTGCACCCTATGACCCCGCCCAGCGCGCGCGGACTGCGAGTGTCGGTGACTTCATGCAATGGATGCTGTCATCCTTTGCCACGGTAGACGAAGTGCGCGCGCATCTGGACGAGGTGCGTGTGGTCGATGTGGTTGACCCCAGATTTGGCGGCGCAGCCTTGCCGTTCCACTGGAAAGTGGCGGATCCGACGGGTGCTGCGATCGTGATCGAAATCACGGAGGGTGGCCGGGTTGATGTGTTCAATGCCTATCTTGGGGTGATCGCGAACTCTCCGACCTATGATTGGCATCTGACGAACCTGCGCAATTACATCGGGCTGTCCCCGGCGCCCGCGTCGCCGCTGACCATTGACGGGTTGCCCTTGGCGCCGTTTGGCGGCGGATCGGGGTTGATCGGCTTGCCCGGGGACTTTACGCCCCCGTCCCGCTTTGTGCGTGCAGCGGCGCTGACCGCCCTGGCGCGGCCCTTGGCCACATCGACTGACGCCGTCTTTGAGGCGTTTCGCATTCTGGACAGTTTCAACATCACTGTCGGTGCCACCGCGCCTGTCGGGCATCAGGCGACGGATATCGTCAGTGCGACACAGGTGACGACGGCCTGCGATCTGTCAACGCGGACCTTGTATTATCATTCGATGCACAACCGTCAGGTCCGGGCGATTCGGCTGGACGACATCGATTTTGGCGCGGTCACCGAAGTTGTTCTGGCGGATGAGGGGCAACGAACCCAGTCGGTGGTGTATCTGGCCGTGGAACAGCCCGGGATCTGAGGGCCGGAGGGGGCATCCACGGGCCAGACGCGCTGACCCCTTTGGGGCGTGCCGCGGTCATGGAACATCAGCCGGGCTGAGCGGCCAGTTGCTGTTCCGCTGCGGTCAGCAGGGCGGAGGTGGCGGCGTGATCGTCGGGCGCGCTGCCTTCGGTTTGCACTTGCAGGGCTGCGCGGAAGGCGGTGATGGCTTCGTCCAGCAGCGTGGGATCGGGGGTGCGTTTGGCCAGCGCGGTCAGGGCGACGGCGATGTTGACCTTGGCTATGGCCCAGGCGTGGGGGTCGGTCTTGCGCGGGTGGTCGGCCAGAAAGCTGCGCCAGGTGGCAAGGGATTGGCTGAGGTGCCGCGTTCCCGCCTCGCATTCGCCCAGGCGAAACTGGGTGATGCCCAGATCACCCAGCGCCTGGGTGCGCTGTATCCCCTTGGAGCGGTTCAGGTTGGTGCGGGCAAGGTGGAGGGCGGTCATCAGGTCAAAGGTCAAAGCGCCCTTGTCGCCGCGGTCATAAGACTGCTCCCACGCCGCATGGATGGCGCGAAACAGGCCGCCGGGATGGGCTTGGCGGGCGATGTCGGCAAGGATGTACTGGGCGGCGCGGTCGGGGGCGGCCATCAGGCGGGCCTGATCAAGGGCAAGCTGGTGCAGGGTGGTCTGGGCCGACGCGTCTGCGCCTTGGGTGGCCAGCAGGTTCAGGGCGGCGGCAAGGGTGCTGTCCGCCTCGGCCATCAGGTTCTGGGCGTTCAGGCGGGAAACCTCAGCCGCGACGAGGGCGATGATGGGGTCGGTCACTGGGTCGGGGGCGGTTTGCATGCGTGCGGCGGTTTCCAGAGCAGCGCCAAGGTTCAGGGCGGCCGAGGTGAGGTTGGCCGGATCGGCGGGGGCATGGCGGCGGGCAAGGGTTTGAAGCAGGCCGTGGGTGACGCCAAGGCGCTCGGCATCCGGTCGGGCGCGATCGGCCAGGGCGTTGGTCTGGGCGGCAAGGTGGTCCTGTGCTGCGGCGATGGCAGTGGCAAAGGCGGGGGCAAGGCCGGGGTCGGGATTGGCCAGATGGCGGGCCAGAAGGCCAGACACAAGGCGGGTGAACCCCTCTGCCGCCTTGGGGGCCTTGGGGGCGGGGTCATCAAGGGTGGCCAGCAACACGGCACAGGTCCGGGCCAGATCGGTGGTGAGCTGGGCAGGCGAAGGATCCGCCGCAGCCAGCATCTGGGGGATCAGCGCGCGGATCTGTGCGGGCAGGTTCAACCGGGCCATGTCCTGCGTCAGGTCCTGGGCCAGCGGATCCACCCACCGGGCCGCATCACCGGGCAACCCGCCCAGGATCAAGGCCAAGGTCAGCCCCGTGGCATCGGCCGGTTTGGCAAGGCAAACGCCCAGAACCCCAAGGATCGTGCGGGCGGCAGGCAGAAGATCGGCAGATGACATCACAGGTCCATTCCGGTTTGGGTCAGTCCGGTTTGGCGGACCATGATGCGCAGACCCCGGCGCGTCAATGCAGGATCGCCCGGGGTCCCCCCACCTTTCCCCTTGCCCCCGCCCCCGCCGCCGATTAAACACCCCTCGTCGGAGGCGTGGCTGAGAGGCCGAAAGCACTCGGTTGCTAACTGAGCAGGGGGGG
>CAMDHB010000245.1 GCA_945897655.1 Pseudorhodobacter antarcticus | reverse complement strand
CCATGCCTTTTCCATGCCGGTCTACGCCAAGGACAGCACGGTCATCACCGAAGACCAGATGTGGAGCAATTACAAGTACTTCATCGACGCAGTTCTACCAGTTGCTGAAGAAGAGGGGGTCATGCTGGCGCTGCATCCCGACGACCCGCCAACGCCCTCGCTGGGTGGTGTGGCGCGGCTGTTCTATCGGCCTTGGGGCTTTTACAACGCCTTCGAACTGGCCAAGGGCAGCAAGGCCTGGGGGCTGGATCTGTGTCTGGGCTGCTGCTCGGAAATGCCGGGCGGGCGCGACAATGTGCATGAGTTGATCGAGTACTTCGCCCCCAAGGGCCGCATCGCCTATATCCACTTCCGCGATGTGAAGGGGACCGTGCCCAATTTCACCGAATGCTTCATCGGCGACGGCAATTTTGACCCGGCCGAAGTGATGGTCCAACTGGCCCGAACCGGGTTTGACGGATTCCTACTAGATGATCATGTTCCCAAGATGGACGACGACAGTGACTGGAACCACCGGGGCCGGTCCCATGCCGTGGGTTATATGCAGGGGCTGATCCGGATGGGCGAATTCATGGCCGCTGCGCGTTGACGGGAACCCGGTAAAGCGAGGTGGTGGCTGTGATGAACAGCCACCCCGGCGGGCCGAAGGTCAGGTTGGCGGCACGTTCGGGCAGGGTGATCTTGCCGATCAGCGTGCCGTCCATCGCATAGCAATGCACCCCATCCTCGGCCCCGCACCACAGGCGGCCCTCGCTGTCAAACCGGATGCCGTCAAATGACTTTGCGGCGTTTTCCGCAAAGACCACCCCCCCAGTCAACCAACTGCCTGGACCGACCTGAAACCGCCTGATATGGTTTGGGCCATCGGGACTGGCCGTGCTGCCTGTGTCGACCACGAACAACTCGGTCTCATCCAAGGAAAATGCCAGCCCGTTTGGCATCACCATGTCAGACGTCATCTGCCGCACATGGCCGGTGATGGGGTCCAGCCGGTAAACATGGCACCCTTCCAATTCCGGGACACCATCGCCATAGCGGGGGTCAGTGAACCAGACGGAACCATCTGACTTGACCACAACATCATTCGGGGCGTTGTATAGCTTGCCCTGAAAGCTGTCCGTCAGCACCGTGATCTGGCCGCTCTTGTCGGTTCGGGTGATGCGGCGTCCATTGCCTTCACAGGTGACCAGCAGCCCTTCAAGATCAACCGTATTGCCGTTCGCCTTGCCGGACGGCTGGCGAAACGTGGTGACGCCCGCCGAATCCCACCGCAGCATTCGGTCGCTTGGAATGTCCGACCACAGCACATAGCCCTCGTCAAACCAGGCCGGCCCTTCAACCCAAGTGCCGCCTGTCCACAACAGTTCGGCCTCTCCCCCGGCCACGGTGCAGGCGTCAAAACGTGGGTCGAGGCTGACATAGGTCATTTGATCGGGTTCAGCTTGCGCCAGGCATCATACTCGCCGCGGGCATCGTCATGCAGCGGGTAATAGCGTTGCAGCGACCCGCCCTTCAGCAGCATCATCTTGGAAAAATCCTCCCATTCATGATGGGTGCCCGCATGTTCGATGACTTTGGCCGCAAGTGCCGCCGGGCAGCAGACCGCGCCATCATCATCGGCCACGATGATGTCACCCGGGATGACGGTCACGCCGCCACAGGCGATGGGGCAGTTGTAATCAAACGGCATCAGGCCGGTCTGCGTGTGAAAGTTGGGCGTCAAGCCCTTGATCCACATCGGCATATCCAGTTCGATCTGACCCGGATAATCGCGCACGCAGCCATCGATCACCATGCCGATGCCGCCGCGACCCTTGAAATAGGTCATCATCATCTCGCCAAAGATACCCGCCGTCATGTCACCCTTGGCATCGACTACGACAATGTCACCGGGTTGGGCTGCATACAGCACATGGCGGTGCAACTGCTTTTCGGGGTCGTTATACTCGCCCTCGCCATACAGATCCTCGCGTTTCGGCATCATCAGCAGGGTCAGCGCCGGACCAGCAATCGCCTTGCCCTTGTTCCAGCTGATCGGTCCCTGAATATGCGGCTGGCGCACGCCAAGCCCGGCCAGAGTGCCCGCAACAGTGGCGGCCCCCAAGGCGCGCAGTTTTTCGACAACGGCGGGGTCGGGGCGGGTGATGTCTTTTACCATGATGTTCTACCAGTTTGTGACGGAGCCGTCGTTGCGTTTCAGATGCGGCGCTTCCCAGAACTTGAAGCTTTGCTGTTTGATCAGGTCCTCGTTGACCTCAACCCCCAGCCCCGGCGCATCGCTGACCTTGTAGACGGCGTTTTCGATGCGAGGTTGGACGGGGAAGAAATCGGTATTGTCAAAGCCCAGCTTTTCAGCGGGGGAGGAGCGTGTCTCCAGCCACGAGAAATTGGCGACCGCCGCACAGAAATGCACCGTTGCTGCCGTGCAGACCGGACCCAAGGGATTGTGCGGCATCAGGTCGACATAATGCGCCTCGGACCAACCGGCGATCTTCATGCTCTCTGTCAAGCCACCCGCGTTGCAAACGTCGATGCGGTTGTATTGGTGGATGTCACGCTCGATATACGGCAGGAACTGCCACTTCGACGCAAACTCCTCACCAATCGCAAAGGGTACGTCGGTCATGCGCCGCAGGGCTTCATAGGCCTCGGGCGTCTCGTCGCGGATCGGTTCTTCCAGGAAATCCAGGGTGCCTGAGGGCATCTTCTGACAGTAGCTCGCAGCTTCCGCCACGGACAGCCGGTGATGGTAATCAACCCCCAGCACCACTTCATCCCCCAAAGCCTCCCGCGCCTTGACACACCATTTGGCGGTCAGGGCAAGGCTTTGACGCGGCTCGAAAATCCCGTCCTTGCCATCGGCCATCGAAATGCGCATGGCCGTCCAGCCATGTTCGATCAGCATCTGCGCCTGCTCGATCATCTCGGGTCCGGGCGGGGCCGAGGTGGTGGCAAAGGTCGGGATCACATCACGCTGCTTGCCGCCCAGCAGTTGGTAAACCGGCACGCCCAGCGCCTTGCCCTTGATGTCATAAAGCGCAATGTCAATGGCGCTGATGGCGGCCTGCAAGACGCGCCCGCCTTCGAAATACTGGCTGCGGTACATTTCCTGCCACAGCGCCCCAATCTGGAACGGGTCGCGGCCGATCAGGAACTGGCTGTAATGGTCAATCGCCCCCATCACCGCCTTTTCGCGGCCCGACAGGCCACTTTCGCCCCAGCCAAAGATGCCTTCATCAGTCTCAATCTTGACCAGCAACTGGTTGCGGATGCCAACCCAGACGGCATAGGGGGTGATGGAGCGGATTTTCATGGTTTACCAGTTGGTTACAGAGCCATCGCGGCGTTTCAGATGCGGCGCTTCCCAGAACTTGAACGCCTCGCGGGTCAAAGCCTTCTCGTCGATTTCAATGCCCAAACCGGGGGTGTCGGTGACCGGATAGACCACGCCATCCAGCTTGGGTTGCAGGGTGAACACGTCATCAGTCTGCCCGCCACCATAGAGGTCGTTGGCGTTCACCCGGGTTTCCAGCCAGGAGAAATTGGCCACCGCCGCCGACATGTGGATCGTCGCCGCCGTGCAGACCGGGCCCAGCGGGTTGTGCGGCATCAGGTCGACGTAATGCGCCTCGGACCAGCCCGCGACCTTCATCGCCTCGGTCAGGCCGCCGACATTGCACAGGTCAATGCGGTTGAACTGGTGTATCCCCCGTTCAATGAAGGGCAGGAATTGCCATTTCGACGCAAACTCCTCGCCAATCGCAAAGGGCACATTGGTCAGCAGGCGCAGCGCCTCATAGGCCTCGGGCGTCTCATCCCGGATGGGTTCTTCCAGAAAATCGAGGGTGCCCGAGGGCATTTTCTGGCAGAAACTGGCCGCCTCGGCCACCGACAGGCGGTGGTGCCAATCGATGCCCAACACGACCTCATCCCCTAGCGCCTCGCGCGCCTGAACGCAGGCGCGGGCGGTCTTGGCGATATGTTCACGCGGTTCAAAGATGCCGCCGGTATCGCGGAAATCGGGGAAAAAGCGGATTGCGGTCCAGCCTGCGGCGCGCAACCTTTGCGCCTGTTCGATCATCCCCGCCGCCTCAGGCGCGGAAGTGGAGGCGAAGGTGGGGATCACATTGCGCTGCTTGCCGCCCAGGAGTTCATAGACCGGCACCCCCAGCGCCTTGCCCTTGATGTCATGCAGCGCGATGTCGATGGCGCTGATGGCGGCCTGCAACACGCGGCCACCTTCGAAATACTGGCTGCGGTACATTTCCTGCCACAGGGCGCCAGTCTGCATGGGGTCACGGCCCCGCAGAAACTCGGCATAGTGCTGTATCGCCCCAACCACGGCCAGTTCGCGGCCCGACAGCCCGCTTTCGCCCCAGCCAAAGATGCCCTCATCCGTCTCGACCTTGACGACCAACTGGTTGCGGTGACCGATCCAGACGGGAAAGGGTTTGACGTCGGTGATCTTCATTACCAGCTCCACAAAGTGCCGTCTTCGGCGCGGGCAATAGGCAGATAGGCCTGTTTGTAGGGGTACTTGGCCGCGACTTTCTCATCAATATCAACGCCGTGGCCAATCGCCTCGCCCGTCACCAGATAGCCGCCCTGCTGTTCCCAGGAATGGGGGAACATCTCATGCGTGGCCTCCAGATAGCCCGAAAACTCCTGAATGCCAAAGTTGGGCACCCAGCGGTCGACATGCACATTGGCCCCCATCGCGATGGGCGACACATCCATCGGGCCGTGGCAGGCCGAGCGGACATGGTAGATGGCGGCAAAGTCAAAGATGCGGCGCAGGCCCGTGACGCCGCCGGCATGGACGGACGTCACGCGGATATAGTCGATGAGCTGTTCGCTGATCAGTTGCTGGCAGTCATAGATCGTATTGAAAATCTCGCCCAGCGCGAGCGGGGTAGTGGTGTGCTGGCGGATCAGGCGGAAGCCCTCTTGCAACTCGGCAGGCACGGCATCCTCCAGCCAGAACAGACGGTAGGGTTCCAGATCCTTGCCCAGACGGGCGGCCTCGATGGGCGTCAGGCGGTGGTGGACATCGTGGAGCAGGTGCAAATCCCAACCCACGGTGTCGCGCAGGCGTTCGAAAAGCTTGGGGACCAGCGGCAGATACTTGTGTGTGGACCACACCTCCTCGACCGGCAGCACCTGCACCATGGCGCTTTGGTCCGTGCTCGGCCCGGTGCCATAGATCGGCGGCAGGCCGGGGATGGACACCTGCGCCCGAATGGCGACAAGCCCCTTTTCCTGCAAGGCAACCACACCTTCAACGGTTTCTTCAATCGTCATGCCGCCGGCATGCTGATAGATCATGATCTTGTCACGCGACGCGCCGCCAAGCAGCTGATACAGCGGCATGTTGGCCGCCTTGGCCTTGATGTCCCACAAGGCCATGTCGATGCCCGAAATCGCAGCCATCGTGATGGGGCCACGCCGCCAATAGGCGCCCTTGTACAGGTATTGCCAGATATCCTCGATCCGCATCGGGTCGCGGCCGATCAGGCAGGGGATCACGTGATCCTCGAGATAGGCCACCA
>CAMDHB010000244.1 GCA_945897655.1 Pseudorhodobacter antarcticus | reverse complement strand
GCGAGGAGGGGCGCGCGGAAGCTGTCGATGGTCAGGGCATGGGCGACGCGGGTCAGGGTGGCGATGGCGTCGGGGGGGGTGAGGATGGTGGGCAGGGCGGCGCGGGAGGTGGCGAGGCGTGTCAGGTCGATGGGGGCTGATTCGGACCAGGCGATGTCGGTCAGGTCGAGGAACAGGCCAAGGCGGTCAGTCAGGGCGGGGGGGAGGGTTTCGTCGGGCTCGGCCCCTTCATCGAGGGCGATGAGCGAGAAGCCGGGGTCATCGAGCGTGCGGGACAGGCGGGCGGCGAGGCCGGGGGGGCAGCGTTCGGCCATAGTCAGGATCAGGCTGGTGGGGGTGTCCAGAAGGCCGAGGGTGGTGACGACGCGGCCTGCGGACAGGGTGGCGGTCAGGTCAATGCCACCGAAAAGGGCGCTGTCGTCGATGTTGGGGTGGAGGCGGCGGGAAGGTGTGGGCAGGGCGGCGGTGACATGGTCACGCACGGCCCCGGCGCGGGCGCGCAGCCACAGACCCTTGATCCCCGCGGGGTCGATCGCCAGCACGGTCAGGGCCAGGGTCACGCGGTCCCAAGGGGAAAGGGGGTCCATTAGGGGAGGACCTCGTCCACCATGCGGGCGACGCGGGTGCCGGAGCCTGCCTCATCCAGCGGGTCGCGGCGGAGGCGGTGCGAGAGGGCGGAGGCGGCGATGGATTTGAGGTGTTTGCGGGTGACGGTTTTGGCGCCTTCATAGGCCGCTTGGGCGCGGGCGGCGCGGAGGAGGGTCAGTTCGCCGCGCAGGCCGTCGGAGCCGAGCGCGATGCACAGGGCGGCGCAGTCGTGCAGGACGGTGCCCGGGGTTTTCAGGGTGGGCAGGTGGGCGCGGGCGGTCAGGATTTTGGCGCGCAGGGCCATGTCTTGTGGCACCCATTTGGCCATGAAGGCGGCGTTGTTGTTTTCGTAGGCGTCGCGGCGGCGCATCACCTCGACGCGGGTGTCGATGTCGCGGGGGGAGCGGACTTCGACGGACAGGCCGAACCGATCGAGGAGTTGGGGGCGAAGTTCGCCTTCTTCGGGGTTGCCGGAGCCGACGAGGACGAAGCGGGCGGCGTGGCGGATCGAGAGGCCCTCGCGTTCGACGACGTTTTCGCCGGACTGGGCGACGTCGAGGAGGAGGTCAACGATGTGGTCTTCGAGGAGGTTCACCTCGTCGATATAGAGGTAGCCACGGTTGGCGCGGGCGAGGAGGCCGGGTTCGAAGGCTTTCTCGCCACGGGTCAGGGCGCGTTCGATGTCCAATGCGCCGACGACGCGGTCTTCGGTGGCGCCAAGGGGCAGGTCCACGACGGGGGTGGGTTTGGTGATCATGTGGCCCGGCAGGGGTGTGACCCAGGCGGGGACGTCGGCGGGTTTGGCGGAGTTGACGGGGCAGCCTTCAACCACCGAGATTTCGGGCAGGAGGGCGGCGAGGGCGCGGACGACGGTGGATTTGCCGGTGCCCCGGTCACCGAACACCAGAACGCCGCCGATGCCGGGGTCGATGGCGGTCAGGACCATGGCCTGTTTCATCGCCTGTTGTTCGACGATGGCGGAGAAGGGGAAAGGTTGGGTCATGCGTTCAGGGTTCCTGCGAGGGGGCGTTTGCCGCCCCATGTGCCCCAGTCTTCCAATATCGAGAAGCGGGCGTAAAGCTCTTCCGCGAACCAGTTTTCGGCGCGGACGGATTGGATGGCGCGGCCATGGGGGCCGTTGCCACGGGCAAAGTTGGCCATCGAGGTGGCGTCGGGCCAGATGGAGAAGGTGACCTGGTGGAGGAGGGGGACCTCACCAATGCCGATCTTGAAGATCACGTTGGGGTCCTGGCCGATGACAGCAGAGATGTCGGGGACGCGGGCCCAGAAGCGGGCGAAGGTCGAGAGGCGCATGGTGGCGCGGGTCAGGGCGACGATGGGGCCGGGTAGGGCTGCGCTGGGGGTGAAGGGGTTTTGGCCGGACCATTGGCCGCGCGAGGAGGTGGGGGTGAGGAGAATGGTCCAGTTTTCGGAGGATTTATGCTGCCAGCGGCGGTAGACCGGGGCGGTGGTCAGGTTGCGGCGGGCGGTTTCGGGATCGGGCCAGGTGGCGAGAATCGCCCAGACCTGGCGGTTGGGGCGGGGGGTGAAGCCTTGGCCGGTGCCCGAGCCGCAGAGTTTGTAGAAGCCCACGTCAGGCATCCGCATGAAGGACAGCCGGGCCGCGCCCATTTGGCCCAGCACCCAGAGTTGGGAGGCCAGAGTGGGAAAGCGGAACAGGCTGAGGCTGACGGTTTGAATGGGGGACCCCGGGTTTGATTGGGCGCAGTCTGGCAGCATTTGCGGCGGGTGAAAAGCGGATGTGGGAATTTTCTGCAATGGAAAGCCCGGTATTGTAAATCTGACTAGACAGTATATCGTCAGGCCATGATGACACAACACGCCAGCGCTGCCCCGCAATCCACCCAGTCCGAGGCCATTGTCATTGGGGCGGGCCTTGGCGGCCTTGCTGCTGCGATGCGGTTGGGGGCCAAGGGATACCGGGTGACGGTGGTGGACAAGCTGGACATGCCGGGCGGGCGGGGGTCGTCCATCACGCAAGGCGGGTATCGGTTTGATCTGGGGCCGACCATCGTGACGGTGCCGCAGGGGTTTCGCGACCTTTGGGCCGATTGCGGGCGGGATTTTGACCGGGATGTCGACCTGCGGGCTTTGGATGCGTTTTATGAGATCAGGTGGGATGACGGGTCCAAGTTCACGGCGTGCCGGGAAGCGGCGGATACCCGGGCCGAGGTGGAGCGGTTGTCGCCAAGCGATCTGGCCGGGTATGACAAGTTCCTGAAGGACAGCGAGGCGCGGTATCTGTTCGGGTTCGAGGATCTGGGCCGCCGGTCGATGCACAAGCTGATGGATCTGATCAAGGTCTTGCCAACCTTTGCCTGGCTGCGGGCGGACAAGTCGGTTTATGCCCATGCGGCGGGCCGGGTTAAGGATGAGAGGCTGCGGTTTGCGCTGTCGTTCCATCCGCTCTTCATTGGGGGCGATCCGTTCCACGTGACGTCGATGTACATTCTGGTGAGCCATCTGGAGAAGGAATTCGGGGTTCACTATGCGATGGGCGGGGTTGCCGCGATTGCGCTGGCGATGGCGAAGGTGATTGTCCAGCAGGGCGGGCAGTTGGTGCTGAACGCCGAGGTGGACGAGATTTTGCTGAAGGATGGCCGCGCAGCAGGGGTGCGGCTGGTGGACGGGCAGGTCATGGCGGCGGATGTCGTGGTGTCGAATGCCGATTCGGGGCACACCTATGACCGGCTGATGCGCAACCATCCGCGCAAGCGCTGGACGCCTGCCAAGCTGGCCCGCAAGCGGTGGTCGATGGGGCTGTTTGTTTGGTATTTCGGGACCAAGGGCACGGCGCTGAAATGGCCGGAGGTGGGGCATCATACGATTGTGGTGGGGCCACGCTACAAGGCGCATATCCGCGACATTTTCATCAAGGGCCATCTGGCCGATGACATGAGCCTGTATGTGCATCGCCCCTCGGTCACGGACCCGTCGGTGGCGCCCAAGGGGGATGACACGTTCTATGCACTGTCACCCGTGCCGCATCTGGGCTTTGACGGGGTGGATTGGCAGACCGAAGCCGAGCCGTATCGGCTGAAGATGCAGAAAATGCTGGAGGAGCGGCTGTTGCCGGGGTTGGGTGACCACCTGACGGAACAGTTGGTGTTCACGCCAGAAACGTTCCAAAGTCGGTATCTGTCGCCCTATGGATCAGGCTTCTCGATCGAGCCGCGCATTCTGCAATCGGCCTGGTTCAGGCCGCATAATGTGTCGGAAGAGGCGAAGGGGTTGTTTCTGGTGGGGGCGGGAACCCATCCGGGGGCGGGGTTGCCGGGGGTTGTCGCCTCGGCCGAGGTGTTGGGCAAGCTGGTGCCGGATGCGGCGCGGCCGATGGCGCGAAGGATGGCGGCGGAATGATTGCAGCGGCGGATATGCAGCATTGCCGCGAGGCGATACGGACGGGATCCCTGTCGTTTCATGCGGCGTCGAAGTTGCTGCCCGAGCGGGTGCGCGACCCGGCACTGGCGCTATATGCGTTTTGCCGGTTGGCCGATGATGCGGTGGATGACAGTGACGAAAAGGGGCCTGCGGTGTTGAACCTGCGGGACCGGTTGGATCTGGTCTATCAGGGGCGGCCAAGGAACACGCCTGCGGACCGGGCCTTTGCCGCCGTGGTGGCTGATTTCGACATGCCAAGGGCGTTGCCGGAGGCGTTGTTGGAAGGGTTGGCCTGGGATGCGCTGGGGCGGCGGTATGACAGCTTCTCGGACTTGCTGGGGTATTGTGCGCGTGTCGCCTCGGCTGTCGGGGCGATGATGTGTGTGTTGATGCGGGTGCGCGATGCCGATGCGTTGGCGCGGGCCTGTGATCTGGGGCTGGCGATGCAGTTGACCAATATCGCGCGGGATGTGGGCGAGGATGCGCGGGCCGGGCGGTTGTTCTTGCCGCTGGACTGGCTGGCCGAGCAGGGGATTGATCCGGACAGGTTTGTTGCGCGGCCCGAGGCGACCCCGCAGGTGCGGGCGTTGACGCGGCGGTTGCTGGCGGCGGCGGACGGGCTTTACGCGCGGTCCGAAGCGGGGGTTCCGGCGCTGCCGCTGGTCTGCCGTCCGGGGATTTATGCGGCGCGGCATGTTTATGCCGGGATTGGCGGCGATGTGGCGCGGGGCGGCTATGACAGTGTCAGCCGCCGGGCGCATACCTCGCGCAACCAGAAGCTGGGCTGGCTGGCGCTGTCGGTGCTGCGGTCGGGGATTTCCTTGGTGCAGCCAAGGTCGGTGGCGCTGTATGCGGCACCCGCGCCGGAGGTGGCGTTCTTGGTACAGGCGGCTGCCCGAAAATCAGTCAAGGCGAGCCGGTCGGATGCCCTGTTGGAGGTGTTTGCCCAGTTGGAAGCGCGCGACCGTGCAGAACAACGCTTGGAACGTGTGCGCGCCTGACGTAAGCCAAGGATAGGGCTTATTGGGGTTTGTGCGATGGATCTGGCGTTGTTTGCGACCTTTCTTGTGGCCTGTGGGGCGGCGGCGGCCACGGGGGCCATGTTTGGGCCGGGTGAGTGGTATCTTTCGCTGAAAAAACCGTGGTGGACGCCGCCGGGGTGGCTGTTCCCGGTCGCCTGGACGACGCTGTACATCTGCATGGCGGCGGCGGCGGCGCGGGTGGCGGTGCTGCCTGGGTCGGGCCAAGCGCTGGCGTTCTGGGCGGTGCAGATTGCGTTCAACACGCTGTGGACCCCGGTGTTCTTTGGCCTGCACCGGATGAAGGCAGCGATGATTGTGATGGTGGGGTTGTGGCTGGCCGTGGCGGCCACGCTGGTGTCATTCGCGCTGCTGGACGGGGTGGCTGGGCTGCTGATGGCGCCGTATCTGCTGTGGGTCACGATTGCCGGGACGTTGAATTTCACTGTGATCCGGTTGAACCCCGAGATGGCGGGGGCTTCTAACTAGATTGAACGCCCGTTGGCCGAGGCCCTAGCCGAGGTCATGCGACAACCTTTCAGCCATCCGGACGGGGGCCAA
>CAMDHB010000243.1 GCA_945897655.1 Pseudorhodobacter antarcticus | reverse complement strand
GCACCCGCCTGACCCAATCCATGACCCTGCCCACGCCTGAGGCCAAACTGAACGCGCTGAACTACGGCGCTGACCGTCTTGGCCTGCAAACCCTTGGCAAACTGGCGGCCATGGCCGAGACGCTCTGACGCTTTCCTTCCCGGCCGCAGGGCGCTATCCCTGCGGCCAAAGAAGGATGCCCGCCGATGACCGATGCCCCGCAAACCGTCTACCTCGCCGACTATCTGCCCTTCACCCATATCGTCGAACAGGTCCGGCTGACCTTTCGGCTGGCCCCCACCGCCACCCGCGTCCTGACCCACCTCCAACTTGCCCCCAACCCAGCACGCCCCGGCCCCCAGGACCTGCGGCTGGACGGCGAAAACCTGCGGCTCATCACCTGCGCCATCAACGGCACACCGGTCACCCTGACCCCCGATGCCACCGGCATGACCATCCCCGCCGCACTGCTGCCCCAGGGCCCCTTCACCCTGACGACCGAGGTCGAGATTGCCCCCGAGGGCAACACGGCCCTTGAAGGCCTCTACATGTCCCGCGGCCTCTACTGCACCCAGTGTGAGGCGCAGGGCTTTCGCAAGATCACCTTCTACCCCGACCGCCCCGATGTCATGGCACCCTTCCACGTCCGCATCGAAAGCGAACTGCCGGTGCTTTTGTCCAACGGCAATCCGGCAGGGCAGGGCGCAGGCTGGTCCGAATGGACCGACCCCTGGCCCAAACCGGCCTATCTGTTCGCCCTCGTGGCCGGGGACCTCGTCGCCCATTCCGCGCCCTTCGTCACAGCCTCAGGCAGCCCGGTTGACCTCCACATCTGGGTCCGCCCGGGCGATGAAGACCGCTGCGCCTATGCGATGGACAGTCTGATCCGGTCGATGCGCTGGGACGAAACCGCCTATGGCCGCGAATACGATCTGGACGTGTTCAACATCGTCGCCGTCGACGATTTCAACATGGGCGCGATGGAGAACAAGGGGCTGAACATCTTCAACTCCAAACTCGTCCTCGCCTCGCAGCAAACCGCCACCGATGACGATTACAACCGCATCGAAGGCGTGATCGCCCACGAATACTTCCACAACTGGACCGGCAACCGCATCACCTGCCGCGACTGGTTCCAACTCTGCTTGAAGGAAGGCTTGACTGTTTTCCGCGACCAGCAGTTTACGGGCGACATGCGGTCACGCGATGTGAAGCGCATTGAAGACGTCCTGACGCTGCGCGCCCGCCAGTTCCGCGAGGATGCAGGCCCCTTGGCCCACCCGGTCCGCCCCGAAAGCTTTATCGAAATCAACAACTTCTACACCGCGACTGTGTATGAAAAGGGCGCCGAAGTCATCGGCATGCTCAAACTTCTGGTGGGCGATGCCGATTATGCCCGCGCATTGGACCTCTATTTCGACCGCCACGACGGCCAAGCCGCCACCATCGAAGACTGGCTGAAAGTGTTCGAGGATACGACCGGGCGTGACCTCACGCAGTTCAAGCTCTGGTATTCTCAAGCAGGCACCCCGCAAATCGCCGTGGCCGAGGCGTGGGAGCCTGCCACGCAAGGCGGCACCTACCGGCTGACCCTCAGCCAGACCAACCCACCCACCCCGGGCCAGCCCGACAAGGCGGCCAAGGTCATTCCCATTTCGGTGGGCCTGCTCAATCCCAATGGGGATGAGGTTGTGCCGACCCGCGTGCTGGAACTGACCGAACCCTCGCAAACCTTCGCGTTCGAGGGGCTTGCCGTGCGTCCCGTCCCCTCCATCCTGCGCGGCTTTTCGGCACCTGTGGTTCTGAAACGCGATGTGGCCGCATCCGAGCGCGCCTTTTTGCTGGCCCATGACACCGACCCCTTCAACCGGTGGGAGGCAGGGCGGTCCTTGGCCCGCGATGTGCTGATCAGCATGGTTGAAACCGGGGCCGAACCGGCAGCGGACCTGATCCAAGGCTTGGGCACTTTGGCCCGTGACACCACGCTGGACCCGGCCTACCGCGCTTTGGCCCTGCGCCTGCCGGGCGAGGATGAGGTTGCGGCGGCACTGGCCACACGCGGCACCGTGCCCGATCCGGTGGCCATCCACGCGGCCCGCAAGGCGCTGGGTCTGTCCTTGGCCGAACATCTGGCCCTGCACCTGCCCGCGCTGATGACAGCCACGCAGGCCCGTGGCGACTTCTCCCCCGATGCCAAGGCGGCAGGACGGCGGGCACTGCGTCTGGTCACTCTGGCACTGACGGCCAAACTGGACCGGGGCGCTGCGGCAGCGGCGGCGTTTTCGGTCGCGGACAACATGACAGAAGAACTGGGCACCTTGGGCATCTTGCTGGACAACGGTCTGGGCCAAGACCAGTTACAGCAGTTCTACACCCGCTGGTCGGGTGACCGTCTGGTGCTGGACAAATGGTTCGGCCTGCAAATCATGATGTCGCATCCCGACCTGACCGCCTCTGTGACCGATGATCTGACCCGCCATCCGCTGTTTGACCTGAAAAACCCCAACCGGTTCCGTTCGGTCGTGGGCGCGCTTGCGTCCAATCATGCGGGCTTTCACCATGCGTCAGGCCGGGGCTATGCCCTGCTGGCCGACTGGCTGATCCGGCTGGACCCCTTGAACCCCCAAACCGCCGCCCGCATGTCCACGGCCTTTGAAACCTGGACCCGCTATGATGCCGCACGCCAAACCCATGCCCGCGCGGCACTGGAACGGATCAAGGCCACGCCCGCCCTCAGCCGCGATCTGGGCGAGATGGTGGGGCGCATTCTGGGGGCGTAACCCACGCTAACCGGCGTGATCTGGCGGCGCCCTGACGGGCAAGCAATTTCTCTCCAATAGCGGCAGGGCCGCTATTGGAGCCTCGTTGGCGCGAATTTCAACCGTTCAGACCTTGCAATAGTCCTGAGTTGAGGTCCATTCCGCAATCTCGGCCCGCATCGACGGCTTCTTGAATGGCCCCCAGTCGCGGGCCACACCCCTATTGCCGCTGCCCGCCACCAACCCATCCTGGCCCACATGGGGCGCGAAAATCTGGACAGCGCATTCCAGATTGGCCGACCCCTCCTTCAACGCGACCGTGGATGTGGCGGCACACCCTGCATTTTCAGCCGTGCGAGGTGAAATCTGCATCAGCCCGACATACCGCCCACCGCCACCTGCGGCCTTGGGGTTAAAGTTGCTTTCATATTTGGCCGTCGCCGACAACAGCCCCACCCAGAACGCCCGCCGCGCGCCCAGCGGAGCAGCGGCATAGCCGGGACAATAGCTGGCAATATCCGCTGGCACCTGTCCGGCAAGGTCACTGTCACGGGCAGCTACTGCGCTCAGGGTGCTCGCGGTCCAACTTGCGGCCTCAGGGTGGGCGTCCCACCGCATCGCGGGCAGCAGACCGGCCGGCAGATAGGCGCGCAGATCAGGCATCTTGCCGCCCGAACATGCCGTCAGCAGCACGGCCATCAGCACAAAGGCAAGTCTTGGTCTGAACGTCATCCGGCCCCGCGGCATGGCATCGCGTCTGGCGCGACCGCCGGGTGATGACCGGCAAGCGACACTCCGGCAACCGGCGCTGCCCCCCTTGCCCCCCATCTCGGCAGTTTTCCGCCGCAGCGGCCCTTGCCCCGCCCCATCCAGCCCCCTAAAAGACCCTGAACTGCCGGAGGATGCGATGCTGGACCTGACCTATACACCCCCCAAACCCAAGGTCATCGCTGGCGCACGCGAGGATTGGGAACTGGTCATCGGCATGGAAATCCATGCTCAGGTCTCCTCCAATGCCAAGCTCTTTTCCGGCTCCTCCACCCAGGTCGGCGCTGAACCCAATTCCAACGTCGCCTTCGTCGATGCCGCCATGCCGGGCATGCTGCCGGTGATCAACGAATTCTGCATCGAACAGGCGGTGCGCTCGGGCCTTGGTCTGAAAGCACAAATCAACCTCCGCTCGGCCTTTGACCGCAAGAACTATTTCTACCCCGACCTGCCGCAGGGCTATCAGATCAGCCAGCTCTACCACCCGATCGTGGGTGAGGGCGAAGTGCTGGTCGAACTCTCCCCCGGCATCGCCCGCCTTGTCCGCATCGAACGCATCCATCTGGAACAGGACGCCGGCAAGTCGATCCACGACATGGACCCCACCATGTCCTTTGTCGATTTCAACCGCACCGGCGTGGCCCTGATGGAAATCGTCTCCCGCCCCGACATTCGCGGGCCGGAGGAGGCGACGGCCTATGTCACCAAACTGCGCCAGACTCTGCGCTACTTGGGCACCTGTGACGGCAACATGCAAAACGGCAACCTGCGGGCCGATGTCAACGTCTCGGTCTGCCGTCCGGGGCAGTATGAAAAATATCAGGCCACCCAGGATTTCAGCCACCTGGGCACGCGGTGCGAGATCAAGAACATGAACTCGATGCGCTTCATGACCCAAGCCATCGACTATGAGGCTCGCCGCCAGATCGCCATTTTGGAGGATGGCGGCAAAGTCGTACAGGAAACCCGGCTGTATGACCCCGACAAGGGCGAAACCCGGTCGATGCGCTCCAAGGAAGAGGCGCATGATTACCGCTATTTCCCGTGCCCCGACCTGTTGCCGCTGGAAATTGAACAGGCGTGGGTCGATGACATCGCTGCCCGGATGCCCGAACTGCCCGATGCCAAGAAGGCCCGCTTCATGGGCGACTACGGGCTGACCGATTATGATGCGAACGTCCTGACGGCTGATCTGGAATCCGCAGCCTTCTTCGATACCGTCGCCAAGGGCCGTGATGGCAAGACGGCGGCGAACTGGGTCATCAATGAGTTGTTTGGGCGGCTGAACAAACAGGGTCTGGCCATCACGGAAAGCCCGGTTTCGGCGGCCCAACTGGGCGGCATGCTGGATCTGATCGGCTCGGGCGAGATTTCGTCGAAGATGGCCAAGGATCTGTTTGAAATCCTGTGGACCGAGGGCGGCGATCCGGCGGAACAGGCGTCCAAGCATGGCATGAAACAGGTCACCGACACGGGTGCTATCGAGGCGGCGATTGATGCCTTGATCGCGGCCAACCCGGATCAGGTGGAAAAGGCGCGGGCCAATGCCCGGCTGGCGGGCTGGTTCACGGGTCAGGTGTTGAAATCGACCGGGGGCAAGGCCAATCCGGCGGTGGTTGGGCAAATGGTGGCCCAAAAGCTGGGTCTGTAAGACGGCGTCCAGATCTGGGTGCTTTGTAAAATACCGAAATATCAACGGGTTGGTTTTGCTAGATTAACCCTGCGTCAAGAAATGGCTAAGACCGCGTGCAAGGACCAAAATCCTTCGAAGGATTTTGCAAATTTCTTCGAAGAAATTTGGCCCTGACGCCAGGCCAAGGTTTTGGGGGGCGGCGTGGCAGCAAAGGCGGACAAGGGTGCGCGGTTCGGGCTGGTTGTAACCCTGCTCGGCACGCTGATGTTCGTGCCCGATACGCTGATTCTGCGCCTCCTCGCGGCGGATATGATGGATGTCGCCGTGCTGCGCGCCCTGTTCGCCTTTGCGGCCACGGTCATAGGCATTGCCCTCTTCGCCCGCCACACCATCCCGACATGGTCTGAACTGTTGCAGCCCTCAACGCTGCTGTTCATCCTGCTGCACGGACTGGGCACCGTGCTGTTTCTGACCTCGCTCAGCTT
>CAMDHB010000242.1 GCA_945897655.1 Pseudorhodobacter antarcticus | reverse complement strand
CACCAAGGAAGCCTATGCCCAAGGGGTCAAGGACGGGGTGATCGTCGGGCATGTCGGATTTGAAGGATCATTCGAGCGCCTCGGACATTATTTCGGCTGGACGATCGACAAGGTCACCAAGGACGAAGCGCAATTCTATGGTGCTGCGGGCACGACGACCGGCATTCGGACCATTGCGCGCGGCTGGGAGAAGGGCGTCCAGAGGATCGAGATGGAGATTCACGTTTGCATCGACGAGGGCTGGGAAACCTATGACAAGTTTGACATCGAGGCCGAAGTTCCGACCCACATGATGATCAAACCCGCGCTCTACGGCACCCGCCCAGTGGCCAATGTGCTGGTGAACCATATTCCCAGCCTGCTTCAGGCCAAACCCGGCGTTGTGATGCGCTCGACGGTCGGGGCATTTGCGTTCGGTGGGGAAGTCGGCAAGTATCTGGGGGATCGCTAGTCACCGGTAGGCCGAAATGCAGTTGCAGTTCCACACGCTTGACGTTTTCACGACCCGCCGCTTCGGCGGCAACCCGTTGGGCGTCGTGCTGGAGGCTGACGCGCTCTCGACCGAAGAGATGCAGACTATCGCACGCGAGTTCAACCTGGCCGAGACGATCTTCGTGCGAAAGCCGAAAGACCCCGCACATACGGCCAGCGTGCGGATATTCTTTCCCACGGATGAGATACCCTTCGCCGGGCACCCGACGGTTGGCTGTGCCATCCTTTTGGCTGAACTGATGAAAGGAGAGGGTACGTCGTTCGACGCCCAGATCCTTCTGGAAGAGGTCGCAGGGCTGGTTCCAGTGACGGTGCGCAACACGGGCGGTGCGACTTGGGCGCAGTTCACGGCTCCAGTTGTCCCGTTTTCCGTCTCAGCTTCGTTGCCTTCGGTGCAGGATGTCGCCGTGGCTCTGGGCCTTGCCCCTTCGGACATCTGCCCGGGCGAGGTTCCTTTGGGTCTGCACGAAGGCGGGCCAAGGTTCTTCTATGTGCCCGTCGATTCGCGCGCGGCCTTGGCCCGGGCGCGCCCGCAGGAGCCGCACTGGTCCAATATTCTGAAGGCACTCGGGACAGTCGGCGGTTATCTATATGCGACTGGTGGGCAAAACCCGGCCACCGACTTTTGTACCAGAATGTTCAATCCTTCTGGCGAAGGCACCGAAGATCCGGCGACTGGTTCGGCGGCAGCCCTTTTCGCTTCCCAACTGCACCAGACGCTTGGCCTGAAAGATGGCACTCATTCTTTCCGGCTGGAGCAAGGTTATGAGATGGGCCGGCCTTCCGACATCGATTTGGAAGCGGATGTTCAGGATGGCGAACTTGATGCGGTGCGTGTTGCGGGAAGTGCGGTTCGGGTGATGGAAGGGCAGTTATCCTTTTAGGGGATGATTTGCGGAAAGGGGCAGTAATGAGCGCGGAAGCCAGATTAAAGGAACTGGGCATCAACTTGCCTGAAGTGCCTGGTCCGATTGGCAACTTCGTGCCCGGCGTGCTTCACAACGGGCTCCTTTACATGTCCGGCGAGGGCCCGCTGATTGACCTGCAGACATCGGCCACCGGGGTGGTGGGGCAGAACGTGACTGTCGAAGAGGCATATCAGCACGCACGTCTGACGGGCCTTGCCATGCTGTCTTCGGTCAGGCGGATTCTGGGCTCGTTGGATCGGGTCGAGCGGCTGTTGTCCGTGCATGGCATGGTCAATGCGGTGCCCGATTTCACACAGCACCCCAAAGTGATGAACGGCTTTTCAGACCTGATGGTCCAGCTTTTTGGCGACAACGGGCGACATGCGCGGGCTGCCGTGGGAATGGGGTCGCTTCCAGACGGGATTACGGTTGAAGTGACGGCCATCTTTGCGGTCAGACCCTGAGGTGGAGTTGCCATGCATGACGACTGGCTGAAGGCCAACCATTCCCGGTTCACCGCCATACGGCGTGATCTGCACCAGCACCCGGAACTCGAGTTCGCCGAACATCGCACCAGCGCCCTTGTGGCATCGGAACTGGCGCGGTTCGGCTATGAGGTCACCACTGGCATTGCCGGGACGGGGGTCGTAGGCACCTTGAAACGGGGCAAGGGCAACCGCGCCATTGCGATTCGGGCCGATATGGATGCCCTGCCGATCAAGGAACTGACCGGGCTCCCTTGGGCCTCGGCCAATCCGGACAAGATGCATGCCTGCGGGCATGACGGACATACGACCTGTCTTCTGGCAGCCGCTGAATCTTTGGCGCTGCAGGGGAGTTTCGATGGTACCATTCACCTGATCTTCCAGCCTGCCGAAGAAGGTTCGGGCGGTGCCTGGCACATGGTTCGGGACGGCCTGTTTGAAAGGTTCCCGGTCGAGGCGGTTTTCGCCCTCCACAATCTGCCGGGTCTTGAGTTGGGCCAGATCAAGACCCGCCCCGGCCCCATAACGGCCCGCATCGACATCGGGCGGATACGTGTCACGGGGAAGGGCGGGCATGGCGCCATGCCGCATCTGGCGACAGACCCGGTCGTCGCCGGGGCGTCGCTGATCATGGCGCTGCAGACCATCATATCGCGCAACCTCAATTCCATTGATGCGGGCGTCCTGACGGTCGGCGGGATGCATGGGGGCGGGACCGCCACCATCATTCCCCCTTTCGTCGACCTGCCCATAGGGCTGCGCACGGTAACCGCCGAGGCAACAGCCCTGCTGCGCGAGCGCGTCGTCACCATTGCCCGCCAAC
This sequence comes from Pseudorhodobacter antarcticus, assembly GCA_945897655.1. Classification (GTDB taxonomy): domain Bacteria; phylum Pseudomonadota; class Alphaproteobacteria; order Rhodobacterales; family Rhodobacteraceae; genus Stagnihabitans. The sequence goes on along the minus strand of CAMDHB010000242.1, from coordinate 2,916 downwards.
AGGCCGAAAGCTTTAGCTGCACTGCGGAAGTCAAGTTTGAGGACGACATTATTTATCCGCCCTGTGACAACGATCCGGCCCTCGCCGCAGCCATTCGCTGCGTTGCCGCTGGCATGGGGCAGACGCCAGAGTCGGTCGACCTACCGGGGCCTTACATGTTCTCGGAGGATTTCTCCTCCATGCTGGCGGTCACCAAGGGCTGTTTCCTGACCATCGGAAATGGTGACAGCCAGCCACTTCACGATCCGCGCTATGATTTCAACGATGACCTGATCCCAAGTGCGGCCGCCTTCTGGTGCCACCTGGTAGAGCAGATGCTCCCCGTCTGACGCCTTCAGAAGCCCTTTCGTCCAGCAAGGGCATCCGACAGCCTGCGCGTCGTGCTTGTGACCTTTCGCACGATATTGCCGTTAAGACTTGTGTCGATGCGGCCTGCCTTGGCGAAGACGCTGATCCCCATGATGAACTTGCCCGAGGCGTCGAAGACGGGGGCGCTTACGGCCGCGTTGCCGCTGTTTCCCCCATTCTCGATCGTCGAAACGCCACTTGATCGGATTGTGGTGACCAGCGCATCGAGGTCGGCCATGCTCAGGGGGGCATTGGCCCGGTTAAGCAACTTGTTCTGTTCGATTTCGCGGTGGATCAGGGCAGAGGTGCGCGTGGGGGCCTCATAGGCGCTGAACAACAGACCTGTCGCGGACCATGTGAGCGGGCAGATATGCGTGATGGGCACCGTGCTGGCCTGCCCATGACGGGCTTCGGCCATCCGGATGAACTTTGGCCCGGCTTCGCCCCAGATGACCAGAGCGACCGTCTCGCCGATTTCGCGGCCCAATTGCTCGATGCAGTCGACGGACTGCCGCAGAATGTCAAAGCGGATGAAGCCCTTGAGCGCCATTTGCAGCGCCATCGGTCCAAGATCGTAAAGGCCCGTCGCTGAATCCTGAGACGCAAGCCCGATCCGGGTCAGGCTGACGAGGTATCGGTGCGCCTTTGCAGGATGCATTCCCGAGGCCTGAGCAAGATCGGAAAGGCGCATGGGTCCGTCCGCCGCGAGCAGTGCCCGGAGAACCTCTCCCGCCACTTCGACCGACTGTACGCTTCCCTGCTGTTTGTCTTCTGCCCGAGTATCCATTTGCCAAGTCTCCTTACACTCTTTTCTGGCATTCAGAAGCCATTGACAAGGCGGTTGCCTGCGCCTTAGGTTACATAGTCGTAATGGATTATGCTAATCATAAAACAAAGCTTGACGCTGGGGGAAGGATCGAAAATGCTGCTGTCAAAGACCTTTTTTGCAGCAAGCCTGGTGAGCGGATCCCTGCCCGCACACGCGATGGACCTATTGCCGAAGGAACGCGCATGTCTCTGATCCAGTTCGAGAATGTCTCAAAGCACTACGCCGGTAAAACCGTCGTCGCGGTAGACAACTTGAATCTTGGCATCGAGGCGGGCGAGTTCCTGACACTGCTTGGACCGTCGGGGTCAGGCAAGACGACGTCCCTTATGATGCTGGCAGGCTTCGAACGCCCAAGCACGGGGACAATCCGTTTCGATGGCGTCTCGATCGAGACACTGCCTGCGCATCGCAGGAACATGGGCGTCGTCTTTCAAAGTCATGCGCTGTTCCCTCATCTGACGGTTGCCGAGAATGTCGCCTTCCCCCTGAAGGTCCGCCGTCTTTCGCGAAGCGAAACGGCTACGCGCGTCACCGGCGCGCTAGAAAAGGTCCGCCTTGCGCCGTACGCCGGGCGAATGCCCCATCAACTGTCTGGTGGCCAGCAGCAGCGGGTCGCCCTGGCACGCGCACTCGTGTTCGAGCCGCGCCTGGTGCTGTTGGATGAGCCTCTCTCGGCGTTGGACAAGAAGCTCCGCGAAGAAATGCAGCTGGAAATCCGGCGTCTGCATCGGGAACTGGGCGTGACCATGGCGTTCGTAACCCATGACCAGTCTGAAGCGATGGTGATGTCCGATCGGGTTGCCGTCTTCAACCACGGCAGGATCGAACAGATCGGGCCGCCTCAGCACTTGTATGATGCGCCCTGCAATATTTTTGTTGCCGGCTTTCTGGGTGACAACAACAAGGTTGAGGGAAAGGCCGATCCTGACGCGGCTACCCTAGTCGGGCAGATGGAAATCCGCGTTGCCACTGGCTTGGCCCTTCGTGGCCGTAGGGCGGGCCACAGCACAAACGGGCCAACCCAGACTCTGTGCGTTCGTCCCGAGTGCCTGAAAGTCGGTCTTCATGTTGGGCAACTGGATACCGGAAACCGGATAAGCGCCCGTTTGGTCGACGTCATTCAACAAGGCGACCACTGGCGGCTTGTCGCAACTCTCGCAGGCGAAGACGGCGATCTGCGGGCAGAGAACTGGACAGTCAAAGTCAATGTTGGGTCGGTGCCTGCGGGGCTGACCATTGGACAGCCCGTCGTCCTGGGGTTCCGCCCCGAAGACGCCTGGATCTTTTGAAGAACGAAAGCGAGGAGCCACGATGGCGATGGATCTGGAATGTGACGTGTTGGTGGCGGGTTCCGGCGCTTCGGGCTTCGCCGCGGCACTGACCGCCGCCATTGATGGTCTCGATGTGATCATGGTTGAGAAGGCCGATGTCTTCGGCGGCACAACTTGTTTCTCGGCAGGCGTCATCTGGATTCCCGGCAGCCGCCAGGCGCGCGAAGCCGGGATTTCCGACAACAAAGAGGACGTCCTGACCTACTTGCAGGCCGAGGCCGGGAACCGCCTGGACCGCGACAAGGCCGAGGCCTTTGCCGACAATGCGGCCGAGATATTGCAGTGGTTCGAGACCAACAGCCATGTCTCTTACATGCTGTCGCCGGCATGGAGTGATTACCACCCAGGTCAGCCCGGCGCCTCGAAAGGCGGGCGGTCGCTTGGGCCGCGGCCCTTCGATGGCCGCAC
>CAMDHB010000241.1 GCA_945897655.1 Pseudorhodobacter antarcticus | reverse complement strand
AGTTCGGGCCGCTGTCTGCCTTGGCAACCAGCTCGTCATAGGCCGCAATGCGGTGGTCATGACGCCCGCCGTTGTAGAAGATGCCAAAGAAGTTCGACGGGTCGAGGTAGTCATACTCATAAGGCGCCAGGAACAGGTTGTTCTTCTTGTTCAGCAGCGCATCCATCCAGTCCTTGATCGGCATGACCTTGATATTCATGGTGATGCCAAGGTCTTTCTTGAACGAAGCCTGCAGGTATTGCAGCATCGGCGCGGTGATTGCACCGTTGTAACCGCCCTGATCGCGATACCAGATTTCGACCTCGGGGAAGCCCTCACCGTTCGGATAACCGGCATCGGCCAGGAACTGACGCGCTTTGTCCGGATCGTAGACGGCCTGCGAGGTGATGGTGTCGTTGTATCCAGGATAGCCGGGCGGCAGCAGCGACTTGCCGGGAATGGCCAGGTCTTTCAGCACGGTCGAGGTCATCTCATCGCGGTTGATCGCATACATCAGCGCCTTGCGGACATTGACGTTGTCAAACGGGGCCGAGTTCAGGTCGAACGAGATGTAGGAGGTGGCGAACACGGCGTTCTTGGCAACCTGGCCGGGGAAACGCTGTTCCACGAAGGGGATCTGCCCGGTGTTCAGGTAAGAGAAGTCAGATTCGCCAGCCATGAAGGCGGGCAGACCCACTTCGGGCGCACCCAGCGACGGGTCGATGACCAGACGGTCCGCCTGCGGGGCCCAAGGGCCGGTGTAGGTCGGGTTCTTGATGAAGGTCATCTTGTTGTTGGACTTTTCCCACGTCTCCAGCAGGAAGGGGCCCGACGACACCATCGTGTCAACGTTGGCCGCATATTCGTCACCCAGCTTGTCCCAGACATGCTTGGGCACCGGATACCACAGCGACACCACGCCTGGCAGATAGGGCTTGGGCGCGGAAGTGGTCACGACGACGGTCAGGTCATCGGGGGCAGAGATGCCCAAGGTGGACACGTCAGCCTCGCCCTTGGTGACCGGGTCCCAGTTGGCGATGCCGCCGGCATAGCCCCAGTACCAGGCAAAGTCATAGCCGGTGGTGGCTGCGCGCTGCAGGGCAAAGATATAGTCCGATGCCTTCAAGGGCTCGCCGTCGCTCCAGGTCAGGCCGGCTTGCAGTTTGAAGGTCCAGGTCAGGCCATCTTCGGACTGGGTCCAGCTTTCGGCAGCCATCGGGTGCAGTTGGAAGTTGTTGTCAAAGCTGGTGAGCGGCAGTTGAACGATCTCAGGGTTCCCGGCACGGGCATAGACCGTCTTCATATAGTCCATGTAGGTGCCGCTGGTGCTGTCACCGGCGCTGTAGATCGTTGTCTCGGCCACCAGAGGTGTCGCGGACAACAGCGTTGCGGCGGCTAATGCCCCCACAATTCTTGTCAGATAACTCATTGGGTCCTCCTTGCTGACGTCTTATTGTTGGCAGGCGCTTGCCGCGCCAGCGCGTCATGCTGGCCACAGCGGCGTTGGTCCGCAAAGGCGTGTCCTCAGGACCAATGTCATATGTCTGACAAATTTCCCGGCGTGTGACAAGCCCGTCTCGGGTGAGATTATGGGGGGCGGTTTGTGACAGGAACCGACACAGGGGTGTCATCAAGCTGCTACACCCACCCTGTAGGGCCAGCGTCAGCTTCGGACAGAAACCCGAACGCAATGGATGAATGGGAAACCCAAATGACCAACACGATGATGAAAACACTGTGCATGACCACGGCGATGACCGTGGGCCTGTCGGGTGTGGCACAGGCTCAGGCTGTTGATATGGATGCCCTGATCGCCGCAGCCAAGGCTGAAGGCACGCTGACCACGATCGCCCTGCCGCGCGACTGGTGCAACTATGGCGCCGTGATCGACGGCTTCAAGGCGAAATACGGTCTGGAAGTCAACGAGTTGAACCCGAACGCGGGCTCCGCTGACGAGTTGGAGGCGATCAAGGCCAACAAGGACAACACCGGCCCGCAGGCGCCCGACGTCATTGACGTTGGCCTGTCGTTCGGCCCGGCTGCCAAGGCCGAAGGGCTGATCACGCCTTACAAGGTGTCGGTATGGGATTCGATCCCCGACAGCGCCAAGGATGCCGAAGGCTTCTGGTACGGCGACTATTACGGCGTTCTGGCGATGGCCGTGAACAAGGACATCGTCACCGACGCATCGCCCACCAGCTTTGCCGATCTGAAAGACCCCAAGTACGCTGCAATGGTGGCAATCCCCGGCGACCCGCGCACCGGCAACTCGTCGATGATGTCGCTGTATGCCGCTGGCACCGCGATGGGCGGCAAGGGCGGGGCCGACACGGCAACCGCTGGCATCGCCTATCTGAAAGAGCTGAAAGCCGCTGGCAACTTCGTAGAAGTGGGCGGTTCGGCCCAGAACTTTGCCCAAGGCACGACGCCGATCATGATGGACTGGGACTATAACGTTCTGGCCATGCGCGACAAACTGGCAGGCAACCCGCCGATGGACGTGGTTATCCCGTCTGATGGCGTCATCGCTGGCGTCTATGTTCAGGCCATCTCGGCCTATGCGCCCCACCCGAATGCCGCCAAGCTGTGGATGGAATACATCTATTCCGACGAAGGTCAGCTTGGCTGGTTGTCGGGCTACTGCCACCCGATCCGCTTTAACGACATGGCGGCACGCGGCGTGATCCCGGCAGACCTGCTGGCCAAACTGCCCGCACCCGAAGCCTATGCCAAGGCGATCTTCCCGTCGCTCGACGAGCAGTCGGCCGCCAAGGCAGTTGTGGCCGAGATCTGGGCCACCGAGATGGGCGTGCAGTAAGCACCATCGCGACAGATAAAGGGGGTGCCGGCCACGTGCCGGCATCCTTGTCTTTTCCGGGTCTGGCAAGCAAGGGCCACAACATGACCATGAACCTGTCCGCACCCCGGACCGACGCGCAAGACACCAGCCCGCCTCCCTTGAGCGCCCGCATCGCGGCGTTTGGTTGGGACTGGCTGGGCATCGTGCCGTTCCTGACCTTTGCCCTGCTGTTCTTGATCGGCCCGATGCTGTACCTGATCCTGGGTGCCTTCCAGAACGCCGATGGCAGCTTTACCTTTGACAACATTTTGGCCCTAAGCGGGGCGAATATCGTCGCCAGTTTTTCACTTTCCATACGTCTCAGCCTTTTGTCAGCCCTGATGGGTACCTTGGCGGGTTTGGTTCTGGGACAGGCGGTTATCCTGGGCGGGTTGCCCCAATGGGTGCGCCACGCCTTCATGACGTTTTCCGGCGTCGCCTCAAACTTCGCCGGTGTGCCGCTGGCCTTTGCCTTCATCGCCACGCTGGGCCGCCTGGGTCTGGTGACCGTTCTGCTGCGCGAATTGTTCGGGTTCAACCTGTATGCCGCCGGGTTCAATCTGTTTTCCTTTGTCGGGCTGGCGGTGGTGTATCTTTACTTCCAACTGCCCCTGATGCTGCTGATCATCACACCCGCGCTGGATGGTCTGAAATCCGAATGGCGCGAGGCGGCCGAGATTCTGGGCGCCACGCGGCGACAGTACTGGAGGATGGTCGGCCTGCCGGTGCTGACGCCGTCGATTCTGGGGTGTTTTCTTTTGCTGTTCGCCAATGCCTTTGGCACGCTGGCCACGGTTTATGCGCTGATGGGGTCTGGCTTCGACGTCGTGCCAGTGGTGCTGTTCCAGCAGATCCGCGGCAACGTGCTTTATAACCCCAACCTTGGCTATGCGCTGGCGGTGGGGATGATCGCCATCATGGCGGTGACCAACATCCTGTATCTTTTGCTGCGCAAACGTGCCGAACGGTGGCAGAAATGAAAAAGCCCTTTCCGATCGTCCCCACGATCATAGCACTGATCGCGGCCAGCTATTTCATCATCCCGCTGATCGCCACCTTCTACTTTTCGCTGAAAATGACGCGGGGCACGCTCAGTTTCGCCGCCTACGCCTCGGTCTTTCAAAGCGAGGAGTTCTTGAAAACGCTCGGCTATTCCACCCTCGCCTCGCTGGCGGCCATCGTGATGGGGGCGGTCATCATTGTGCCCACCGCCTATTGGGTGCGGCTGAAACTGCCAAGACTGCGCCCGCTGGTCGAATTCATCAGCCTGTTGCCGCTGATCGTGCCGGGGGTTGTGCTGGTCTTCGGCTATATTCGCCTCTTCGGGTCAAATTCCTGGCTGCCGATGACCAACAGCGATCAGGGCACCAACCTGCTGCTGGTCATAGGCTATGTGATCATGTCGATGCCCTACATGTTCCGCGCCGTGGACAACGGCATGGCAGCCATCGACATCGCCACTTTGACCGAGGCGGCGGAAAGTCTGGGTGCCTCGCGGCTGCGGACGATATCCCTGGTGATTTTCCCCAATGTGCGGGCGGCGATCATTGCGGGGTCCTTCCTGACCTTCTCGATCTCGCTGGGGGAGTTCGTTCTGCCAAGCCTGCTGAACCGCCCCGCCTTTGGCCCCTACCTTGTGCAACTGGGTCAGGACCGCGCCTATGAACCTGCGGCCCTTGCCATCATGTCCTTTGCCTTCACCTGGGGCTGCATGGTCTTGATGCAGGCCTTTGCCACCAAAAAGCCCGGGCAGCGCTGGTTGCCCCGCCTTAGCCGAAAGATCTGAGCCATGACATTCCTGTCCATCACCAATGCCACCAAATCCTTTGGGACAAACACGGTGGTCAAGGGGTTTGACCTGTCCGTGCAAAAGGGCGAGTTCGTCTCGTTTCTGGGGCCGTCGGGCTGTGGCAAGACCACTGTGCTGCGGATGATTGCCGGGTTTGAACGGCCCACCTCGGGCCAGATCCGGATTGATGGGCAGGATGTGACGGGCCTTGCCCCCAACAAACGCCGGATCGGCATGGTGTTTCAGGCCTACGCGCTGTTTCCCAACCTGAACGTGTTCGGCAACATCGCCTTTGGCCTGAAAATCGCCGGTCTGCCCAAGGCTGAAACCGAGGCGCGGGTAGAGGAGATGCTGAAGCTGATCGGGCTGGACCATCTGGCCGCCCGCTATCCCTATGAAATGTCAGGCGGCCAGCAGCAGCGCGTCGCGCTGGCCCGGGCCTTGGCCCCCAAGCCGCAGGTGTTGTTGCTGGACGAACCCCTGTCCGCACTGGATGCGAAAATCCGGGTGTCCCTGCGTGAGGAGATTCGCGACATTCAGCGCAAGTTGGCCATCACGACCGTCTTTGTGACCCATGATCAGGAAGAGGCGATGTCCATCTCGGACCGGATCGTGGTGATGAACGGCGGCCGGGCCGATCAGATCGGCACCCCTGCCGAGATTTACAACCGCCCCAAGACCCGCTTTGTGGCAGGTTTCGTGGGCAGCCTGAACGTGATGAAGGCCAAGGTTGCCGATGTGGCGCAGCGACGCGTCGCCATTGGCGGGACCAACATCGCGCTGGATGCGCCGATCAGGGCCGTGGGGACGGATGGCACACTGTCCCTTGCGCTGCGCCCCGAGGCGTTGTCTCTGACCCCCGGCGAGGGGCGTGATGCGGCTTTTGACGGTGTAGTGACGCATCTGAACTTCATGGGCTCGGTCATCCGTATCCGTCTGGATGTCGCGGGCGAGCCTGTGATGTTTGACGTGTTCAACAGCCCTAACCTGACGCTGCCCACAACCGGCCAACGGATTTCTGC
>CAMDHB010000240.1 GCA_945897655.1 Pseudorhodobacter antarcticus | reverse complement strand
AGCAGCTTGGGGTCGAAATCCTTTGCGGTCAATCGAGTCATCGTGAAATCCTCCTTTGGGATAACCAAAAGGATAGGGCGCAATCAGCGATTGTCGCTTCACGGTTGAGTGATTGGTCAGGGACCACCCGGCAGTTCGATGCGAACACCCAAAGCCGCCGCCTTGGCGACCATCGCCGGGATGTCCGGGGCTGGCCCGGGCGGAGGCAAGACCCAGCTGTGTTCAGGGACCGGTTCGCCCAATTGGGTGAAAAAGGCGTCATGCACCGCCCCCGGTGCGTTCACGATCATCAACCGGCCGGGGCTGGTGCCGCTGTTACGGAAATGGTGCAAGGCCCCGTTCGGCACCCGCACCACATCGCCCGGCCCGGCGGCGAGATGCTTCCCATCCAGGACAAAGTCGAATGTCCCCTCCATCACGGTAAACACCTCCTCCTCACCGGCGTGCCGGTTGGGCGGGGCACCAGCGCCCGGGGCCAGACGGGCCTCGACCAGACAGTATTTGCCGTCAACCTCGTGGCTGAAGACATGGAAATGCACGATGTTGCCCATCAGGTGAAATCTGCGGTGGGGGGGCATGAGGTGCTGGCTCCTTGTTTGACTTCGTGATACGATAGTTGCTTAATGAGACATAAGTATCATAATGCAACCCGAGTCGCAAGATCCCGCAAAAGACCCCCGCGCAGCCCAGAAATCGCGCACCCGGGCGGCCCTGCTGCAGGCGGCCCGCCAGATCAGCGCCGATGGGGGTGTGTTGACCGTGATGGCCGCAGCTGACCGGGCCGGGATATCCAAGGCCACCGCCTACCGCTATTTCACCGACCCCGGTACCCTGGCCTACGAGGCGGCGTTGGACCTTGCGGTGCTGACACCTGACCAGATTGTGGGCGACAGCCCCGACGTGCGGGAAAGGGTCCAGCGCACGGCGCTCTATTTCCGCGATTTTCCCCGCCGCCACGAAGCCGCCTTCCGCCAGTTCTTTGCCCGCACGATGGACAATTGGGCCGGGGGGCAGGGCGCCCTGACCCGGGGCGGCAGGCGCATTCCGGCCTTTGATCTGGCGCTGTCCCCTATGCGCGACCAGATGGACCCGGAGCGCTATCACCACCTGCTGATGGCGCTGTCCTCGTCTGCCACCGGGTTTGAACAGCACATCGCCATGACTGATGTCTGCGGTCTGACCCACCCCGAGGCGGATGCGCTGGGGGTTCAGGTCGTCGATGCCCTCCTGAACCACTTCCTGCCCTGAGTCCGCGCCGCCACAGTTGCGGCCCCATATCTAGCGGTGTCTACTTGATGCTGGTCATTCCCTGTGGATAACCCCTATACTTGCTACATATAGCGGGGGGTCAGCCCCGAGACAGGCAATGAGGGACATCCATGCGCTGCCCATTCTGCGGGAACATCGACACCCAAGTCAAAGACTCACGCCCAGCCGAGGATCACGTCTCGATCCGCCGTCGCCGGTTTTGCCCGGCCTGCGGGGGCCGGTTCACCACCTATGAACGCGTCCAGTTGCGCGATCTGGTGGTCATCAAATCGAGCGGAAAGCGCGAGGATTTTGACCGGACCAAGTTGGAACGCTCGATCCGCATTGCGATGCAGAAACGCCCGATCGAGCCTGAGCGCATTGACCAGATGATCAGCGGCATTGTGCGGCGGCTAGAAAGCCTTGGCGACACCGACATCCCGTCCAAGACGATTGGCGAGATTGTGATGGAAAGCCTGGCGCGTATCGACACCGTTGCCTACGTCCGCTTTGCCAGCGTTTACAAGAACTTCCAAGCGGCGGATGACTTTGACCGCTTCGTATCCGAACTCCGCCCCAGCGCGCCCGAGGAGTGAGCGACGACGCCCACATGGCCCATGCCCTCCGCCTTGGCGCGCGGGGCATGGGGCGAACCTGGCCCAACCCGGCAGTTGGCTGCGTGCTTGTCCGCGACGGCCGCGTCCTTGGCCGCGGCTGGACCCAACCCGGCGGCCGCCCCCATGCCGAGACAATGGCCCTGGCCCAGGCCGGTGATGCGACGGGCGCCACCGCCTATGTCACCTTGGAACCCTGCGCCCACCACGGCCACACCCCGCCCTGCGCCGAGGCGCTGATTGCCGCCCGCGTCGCCCGCGTTGTCACCGCCCTGACAGACCCTGACCCCCGCGTGTCGGGCCGGGGTCATGCCATGCTGCGGGCCGCCGGAATTGCGGTGACCGAGGGCGTGCTGGCCGATGCGGCCCGCGCCGCCAACACCGGCTTTTTGCAACGCGTTCTGGGCGGCACGCCGCATGTCACCCTGAAACTTGCAGTGACGCTGGACGGTCGAATTGCCAATGCCGCAGGCGCCAGCCGCTGGATCACCGGACCAGCAGCGCGGCGTCAGGTCCATGCCCAACGCGCCACCCACGACGCGGTGATGGTGGGCATCGGCACGGTTCTGGCTGATGACCCCGATCTGACCGTCCGCGATTTGGGCATGTCCAATCAGCCCTTGCGCATCGTCATCGACTCTCACTTGCGCCTGCCCCCGGACAGCCGCCTTGTCCGCACCGCCCGCGCCGTGCCCGTCTGGGTCTGTCACGCAGAGGGGACACCCATTCCAACGGGCCTTCAGGACAAGGGATTGACCCTGATCCCCTGTGCCACAGACCCCGATGGCCGGATCAATATCTACGACGCCCTGCAGCGCCTTGCCTCTGCCGGCCTGACGCGGGTGTTCTGCGAAGGCGGCGGCACCTTGGCCGCCTCGCTGATCGCGGGCGGCCATGCGGCCGAGATCATCGCCTTCAGTGCCGGCCGCGTGTTCGGGTCAAACGGCACGCCCGCCGTGGGGCCCTTGGCGGGTTCGCCCACCCTGTTTGCCCCCGAATACCAACTGTCTCATGTGCAGGTCACCGGTGACGATGTCCTGCACATCTGGCACAGGCGCGGCGGCCCGTACTGATCACCAGTGCCCGGTGTTGCCCATGCTGGCCCAAGGCTCTGCCGGGGCCAAAGCATCGCCCGCCTGCAACAACTCGATCGACACATTGTCAGGGCTGCGCACGAAGGCCATATGCCCGTCACGCGGCGGCCGGTTGATCAGCACACCCGCCGCCTGCAGCTTGGCGCAAATGTCATAGATATTATCGAACGCATAGGCCAGATGGCCAAAATGCCGGCTGTCGCTGGGCAAACCGTCATCGCCATCCCAGTTATACGTCAACTCAACCGGGCATTCCGGCTGATCCACGGGTGCCAGAAACACCAACGTGAAACGGCCCTTTTCGTTCACGATCCGCCGGGTTTCGACCAGCCCCAACAGGTTGTAAAATTCGATGCTCTTGTCCAGGTCCTTGACCCGAACCATCGTGTGCAGATAGCGAACTTTCATCAGCGGGTTCCTTTGTTTTGCCCCCAAGCGGAGCATCCAGAATAGCCGCTCAGAATTCCGCTGCCAGCCCCAAATAAAGTGCCGTCGTCGCCGTCTCGTATTTGCTGATGTTGGACCAGGTCATGTCCCGCATCACAGACAAGGTCGGTGTCATCCCGGCAAGGTCTATCCCCTCCAGTTGCAATCCGGCGCGCAGCCAAACGCTGGTATCCGTCCTGCCCTTGGTCACGTTGGCAAATCCCAGACTGTAGGTCTCGTAATCGCGCCAGGAGGTGCCCAGCCCGATTTGAGGGCGCACCGGCCCCAGCGCCACACCCGGATCAAGCATCAGACTGGCATCCAGACTGTCATAGATCGCGTTCGACCAGCCACCCCGCACGATTGCCCCGCCCAAGGTATAGGTCAGTTGTCCCGTGGACCATGGCAGGGCCACCGCCTTTTGTCCCTGCAGGTGCAGGCTCGCCCCATCGACAACGCCACTGGGGCTGTCTTGCCACTGTCGTTCCAGCGCGGTGGTCAGTGACAACGCCGGGTTGGAACGGGACAGCGGCACCCGCAATTCTGCCCGCAAACTTGGCGAATAGGGTTTGCCGGCATACCAGTTTTGCGTCGCGTCCAGCGTGAACTGCAGCGGCCCTAGCCCCGCAAACGCTGTCCCGCCCAAGAAGCGCTCCTGCATCCAGTTCAGCCGTGCCGTCCACATGTCCAGGTCACTGGCGTCAAGGTCCGGGTTGGCCAACGCCTCAGAGGCGATCAAGCTGTGCAATGTCGCTGAAAGACCAAACCCGATGCTGTTGCGTGCGCGTCCTGACGGGCTAACCCCCAGGTCATACTCTGCGCCCAACTGCCCGAAGGTCTGAACACCTGCATGCGCGACTGACCAACCAGACAGGCCCCCCACCACCTGATCCTGCACGATCAATAGGCCCGTCCTGGCCCCGGCGTTCAGGTTGTCGGTCGGGTTGATCTGCAGGTTCCCCGAAAAACGCAGCCGAATCTGCGCCCCCACCCGCGCTTGATTGGCAGCATCCCGTTCTTTTGCGGCCTCATCCGGCGCAAGCTTCATCGCCCGCCCCAGCCAGTGCACGGCGTCACGATACCGTCCAGCCTCCCATGCCGCATGGGCTGTTTGTTGCGCGATTTCATAGCGCAGCCCTGCCGGGCGGCCGGCTTCCCGTGCAGCAGCCCAGGCGCGCTTGCCAAAGACAAAGGCGTCGTCCGCATGGCCCAGCGCCTGATTGCTCGCCGACAGCAGCAACAGCGCCTCAACATCAAAAGGATCAGAGGCCGCAATCTTGCTGGCAATCGCATAAGTCAGCGCAGGATCCCCAGACATATAGGCCTGCCGCGCCGTGGCAAGCGCCTCGGCGCGCGTCAGGGTCAAGGTCTGCGCCGCGACGCTGTCAAATGTCAGGAACAGCGCAAGAAGGCTGGCAACCGCCCACCGCCCAAGCGTCAACGCGGAATGCACAGGGGCGACGATCCAGCCACGCCGCAACGCGGCAGGTTGAATGTACCGCTCTCCCATATGCCGTTCTCGCCATTAATCGGATGTACCCAAAGGACGCCCGCCACGTCGGTCGCCCCTACACCACCAAAGGCACCGCCAAAGTCGCCCTTGTCGACGTCAGGCGCGCCGTAATACTCGACGTCCCCAAGGAAGGCCCCGTTTTCAGTGATCGTCGTTTCGCGCAGAACTAGTCCTGTCAAGAAAGTCGTGTCAATCGGATCATCCGTCGTGCTCGGATTGCCATCATCAATCACGATCGAGGTGATCCTTGTGCCATCCTGCGTGTACAGCCGCCGGTTGGTCACACCACCCTCGACCATGTTATGCGCAAAGCTGCCGTTGACTTGGACCGTGCCCCTGACCTGCCAAGGCTCCACCGGTCGCAGTTCCGGCGGGCGTGGGTCAGAACCGTCGGCAAATTCCCCGGGCGAAAAGATGCCGACATAGCTGCCAAGATAGGAAAAGAGCCCCGATTCCGGCGCATCGCTGGTCACCGGGCGGGTGAACGCGGTCAGTTGCACATAGCTCCCGCCGTAATTGTGCTCATTGAACTGACCGCCATCCGCCGCCGCAACCGCAAGCACATTTCCACGCGAATTTCTGGCAACATAGGCCAGAAAGGACCGGGTCAGCGCCGTATCCTGATAAACATAGGTGTCACATCCCGGAAGGTGGTAGGGCTGTTTCCTGAACAACTCGGGTTTCAGTTTGTGCCAGTCCTTCATCACTTGCAAGGGTGTCTTTGTGCCCAAGGCTGATTGTGGAAGCTGCTGATTGTAGAGCATCACGTAGCGGTGCAG
>CAMDHB010000239.1 GCA_945897655.1 Pseudorhodobacter antarcticus | reverse complement strand
GGGAAAAGCAATCGTGATGCGCCCGACCGCGGGTGGAAGCGGAACGCGCCCGCCCGGGGGGCGGTCGGGCGCGTCACGAATTGCTTTGGGCAATTCGTGGAAGAAAGGTCAGGGGAAACCTTGCCAGTTGGTTAACAACTCCAAACAACCCGTTGATCTCACACAATTTTGCAAAGCGTCCACATGTGGACGCTAGTCATCCTCGCCCAAATCCCACCCATCGGGGTAAAAATCATAGGCAATCGCCAACTCGGTCGCGACCCTTTCCCGTTCCCAAATCGCGTCCGGGGTCACGGGCATCGGTCCGTAAGAGGCGACCATCGTGTCACCATCCTTTTTCGCCTTGAACCCCTTACCAGTCAGCGCCTTTTCAAACGCCTTCCAGTTGGCATCGTCCTCTTCCACAAAGAACAGGAAATCCACCACCGCCACCTCGGGCAGGGTCTGCCCCTTGGGGATCGACTTGAACGTCTCGAACGTCTCGCGCCGCTGCGCGTCATAATTATGGGCCATCATGCTCCCCTTTTGGGCGTCCTATCACCCCATCAAGCGCCGGGCCAGAAGGTTCTGCCGCGCCACCACCGCCGCCAGATCCATCGTCGCCATCTGGCCGCCCGCCACCACAATCCGCCCCTCGACGATCAGGTCCCGCACCCGCATCGGCCCGGCCAGAAGGAAGGCGACCCGGTCCCAGGACCCCGCCGCCTCCACCCCCGACACATCCCAGACCGCAATATCCGCCCGCTTGCCCACCTCGATCGACCCGCAGTCGCTGCGCCCCAGAACCCGCGCCCCGCCCAAGGTGGCAATCTCCAACGCCTCCCGCGCGCCCATCGCATCGGCCCCATTGGCCACGCGCTGCAACAGCATCGCCTGCCGCGCCTCGGCCACCAGATTGCCGGCATCATTGCTGGCCGACCCATCAACCCCCAAGCCCACCTTGACCCCGGCATCCCGCATCGCCCGAACCGGCGCAATCCCCGACCCAAGACGGCAGTTCGAACAGGGGCAATGCGCAACCCCGGTGCCGGTGCGGGCGAAAAGGTCAATCTCGGCCGCATCCAGTTTCACGCAATGCGCGTGCCAGACATCATCGCCTGTCCAGCCCAGATCTTCGGCATACTGCCCCGGACGGCAACCGAACCGCGCCAGCGAATAGGCAACATCCTCGTCATTCTCGGCCAGATGGGTGTGCAACATCACCCCCTTGTCCCGCGCCAAAAGCGCCGCCTCGCGCATCAGATCGCGGGTCACGCTGAAGGGTGAGCACGGGGCCAACCCAACCCGCACCATCGCGCCATCCTTCGAATTGTGAAAGGAATCGACGACACGGATGCAATCTTCAAGGATCGAATGTTCGTTTTCGACAAGGCTATCGGGCGGCAAACCCCCGTCACTTTCGCCAATCGACATGGCCCCTCGGGTCGGATGAAACCGCAACCCCACCTCACCCGCCGCTGCAATCGTGTCATCAAGACGCGCGCCGTTGGGGAACAGGTAAAGATGATCCGATGTCATGGAACAGCCCGACAGGGCAAGCTCGGCAAGGCCCACTTGGGCCGATACAAACATCTCTTCCGGGCCAAAGTTGGCCCAGATCGGGTACAGCGTTTTCAGCCAGCCAAACAGCAGCGCGTCCTGCCCGCCCGGGACCGCCCGTGTCAGGGTCTGGTACAGATGGTGGTGGGTGTTGACCAAACCCGGCGTCACCACACAGCCCGCCGCCTGGATCACCTGCGCCCCCGGCGCCTGCAACCCTTGCCCCACGGCGGCAATCACGCCACCCCGGATCAGCACATCGCCGCCCGCAATCTCGGCCCGGGTGGCGTTCATCGTCACCACGGCCTCGGCATTCTTGATCAGAATATCGGACATGAGTGTTCCCTATGCGCCCACCCCTTCGGTGGATCAGGAACGGCCGGGCGACAGAAGGGGGAAGGACTCGGCCCCGGCCTTGGCACAGTAGCAAGCAAGTCCTTGCCCGACAAGTTCGGGTTCAGGCGTTCAGCAGGGCCAAGGCTGCGGCATGAATCTCGCGGTTGGCGGCGGCAAGGACCTGACCGCCATTCGGGCAGGGATTGCCCTGCCAATCGGTCACGATACCGCCTGCCGCTTCGATCACCGCAATCGGGGCTTGGACGTCATAGGCCTTCAGACCGGATTCGATCACCAGATCAATCTGCCCCGCCGCGATCAGCGCATAGGCATAGCAATCCATCCCGTACCGCACCAGACGGGCCTGGGCGGCCACCCGGCGGAATGCTGCGCCCTCGGCCGGCAGGCCAACCTCGGGGAAGGTGGTGAACAAGATAGCCTCGGACAGGGGCCGCGCCGGACGGGTGGCCAAGTGATGCCGCCCCATCGGACCATTCACCTCGGTCCGGCCCAGACCGCCTTCAAAGCGTTCGCCGATATAGGGTTGGTCGATGATGCCGTAAATCGGGCCAGCGGCATCCGCGACCGAGATCAGAACGCCCCAAGTCGGCGTGCCCGACAGATAGCCACGCGTGCCGTCAATCGGGTCCAGCACCCAGGTCAGGCCAGAGGTGCCGGACGTGGTGCCAAACTCTTCGCCCAGAATGCCGTCATCGGGCCTGCGCTGCGCGAGAATGGCGCGCATCCGCTGTTCCGACAAACGGTCAGCCACGGTGACGGGATCAAAGCGGTCGGTTTCCTTGGTGTCAGCCGTAAGCCCGGCTGTGCGAAAATGGGCCAGGGTCGCAACCCGCGCCGCATCCGCCAAGGCGGCTGCAGTGTCCATCAGATCCTGTGCCAGCCCCGCGTCCAGATTTGCCATAACCGTTCCCTGTTGCCCTGACGTGGCGCTAGTGCGTCAGGGCCAGCCGGTCAAGCCAAAGTCACGACGGCGGGGCAGTTTTCGCTCAGGCCGCTTCGCTGAGGACCCGGGCCAGATCGAACAGGCGGCGACGCTGCGCCTCGGGGATAGCATAGTAGGATCGCACCAGTTCCATCGCCTCTTTGTCGGCCATCATGTCGTTGCTGGCTGCCGAGACAACGCCATTGTCCAGACCTTCGAAGAAAAAGCTGATCGTCACGCCCAGCGTTTCAGCGATGTCCCACAGGCGCGAGGCCGACACACGGTTCATGCCGGTTTCATACTTTTGAATCTGCTGAAACTTGATCCCGACCTTGTCGGCCAGTTGCTGCTGCGTCATGCCGACCATCCACCGGCGGTGGCGGATGCGTTTTCCAACATGGGCGTCTACGGGATGCTTCATTCCAGTCTCCACTTTCCAGATCTTTCCACTGACAATTTACAAGCAAGAATCGTGCCAATCTGGCACGTGCCATGCGGATACTCGAAATGGTATTTGTCCTGTGCGCAAACCTGTCTTTTTAGACAGTTTGAATTATACAGCCGGACAACAATTCAACGTAGACCTGTCCGAATCGCCGTGCGGCGGTTTTTTGCTCGTTTGACTCTACTTAGGGGAGTATGCCATTTTGCATTGCAAATTGCTAAGTTTCTGCGCGAAATCTTTGCAATTTGCGCCTAACGGGCGCATCAGAGGTCTAATTTCGCCATTGGCTGCCAGTGCTTGGGCCAAAAAACCCTCGGTCGGGGGCGGCGTGACACCCCGCAGAAGGGGTCTACCCTGCAACCCTGAGGCGATTCGGTGTGTTGGGCAATTCGACCCGAAAACCACCGATCCGGCAGGGTCTTCCGGGCCGCCGGAGATCTGCCCGGCACCCGGTCTGACCGAACGAAACGGGCTGTCCTCACATTCGTGAAACGATTTTGTCGGAAATACTTGAACTCTGCGCCACTGGTCCCAATATGGTGCGTATCTGACTGCGGATAATCCGCAAGACGCCAGAATTTCGGAGGTTACTCATGGCTGACTATCAGACGACCCGCAGCTTCGGCACGGCCGCCGGTGCGGCCGCGATTGACGTAGGTTTGCGCGCACATATGAACAAGGTTTACGGGCTGATGTCCGTGGGCATGGCACTGACCGGCGGCGTTGCTTGGGCCGTTGGCACGAATGAGACGATGGTTCAGGCCATCTTCATGACCCCGATGAAGTGGGTTGTGATGTTTGCCCCGCTGGTTCTGGTTTTCGTGTTCAGCGCGATGATCAACAAGCTGTCGGTAGCTGCGGCCCAGTTGTTCTTCTATGTCTATGCGGCCGTGATGGGCCTGTCGATCGCGTTCATCTTCGCGGTCTACACCTCGGAATCGATCGCCACGACCTTCCTTGTGACCGCAATCGCCTTTGCGGGCCTGTCGCTCTATGGGTATGTCACCAAGCGTGATCTGTCGGGCATGGGCACGTTCCTGATGATGGGCCTGATCGGCCTGATCGTGGCTTCGGTTGTGAACTTCTTCCTCGCCTCCTCGGCCCTTGGGTTCGCGATTTCGATCATCGGCGTGCTGATCTTCGCAGGTCTGACCGCGTTCGACACCCAGTCGATCAAGAACGAGTATATCGAGCATGCCCGCCACGCCGATCAGGCTTGGCTTGGCAAGTCGGCGATCATGGGCGCGCTGCGTCTGTACCTCGACTTCCTGAACATGTTCATGTTCCTGCTGCAATTCCTGGGCAACCGCGAATAACAGACGGACAGCACGACAATGGGCCGGGGAAAACCCCGGCCCTTTTCATTTGTGCAGGCTGTTCAGAAAAGCGGCAACCTCAGCGTTGCTGCGCAGATGGACGGCCCGCTTTTCGCCCGGCACCCGCGCCATCAACCGCGCGATACCCTGCCGCCCGGTTTTGCGCGTGCGCCAGATATAGGCCCAGAATGGCAGCGTTTCGGGACCAAGCCGTTCAACACAGCCCTCGGGCATGTCAGGGCGACTCTTTCCGCGCCAAACAAGGGCCCGCTTGACCACCCGCCAAAGCCGCAGCGCCACCGGCCTGTCCAGCCAGATCACCATGTCCGCCCGAGCCATGCGGTTGTCCCATGTTACGGAATGGCCCCCCTCAAACACCCAGGCGGCCCCTGCCTCGGCCTCCAGACACATCCGCGTCTTGTCATCGCGGGACCGCTCCACCCAGCCAGGCAGCCAATGGATGTGGTCGATATGCACCACCGGCAGGCCCAAGCGGGTGCCGACCTTACGCGCCAGCGTCGATTTGCCCGACCCGGGCTGACCTATGATCATCACGCGCTGCATGGTGGGTCAGGCGTCACGAACCATTTGCACGGCGGGAAAACTTAGCGCCGGGGTCAGGGGCACGCCCACCGGCCCAACCACCCTGAACCCGACCGAGGCATAGAAGGGCACCGCCGTCCGGGTTGACAGGCATTCAAACCGACCTATCCCCTCGGCCCCCGCAGTCGCAAAAATCGCCTGCATCAGCCGCCGCCCGATGCCCTGCCGTGTCATATCCGGGTCGGTCGCCACATGGCGGATATGGCCCAAGTCGGGCCGCATCGACCCGCGCGCCGTCGGGGACGACAGGCTGTAGCCGCCCGCCCCCAAGACCCGCCCCGCCGTATCTGCCACCACAAAATACCGCCCCGAGGCCAGCAATTCCGGTCGCGCCCGTGCGATCATCGGCACCAGAGTCACCATGATCGAAGGGGGATAATCGGCTTTCAGCAGTCTGGGGTAACTGCGTGCCAAAAGGGCATCGACGGCCCCCAAGTCATCGGGCTGGGCAAGGCGCAGGGTCAGGCTGTCATCCATGCACCCAAACTAAACCCATTCGGTAGAAGTTAAA
>CAMDHB010000238.1 GCA_945897655.1 Pseudorhodobacter antarcticus | reverse complement strand
TCGAATGGGCGGTCGCGGGCGGTGCGGTCAACTTCGACATGCACGGTGACGGCTCCGGCAACGAGATCAGCTATGAGAAGGGTCGCGCTGTTCCAGAAGCCGCAGGCGAACTGACCGCCGCCTTTACTGGCAACCATGGCTGGTTCTGGCGCAATCGCGGCGACGCCCCCGTCAGCGTGACCCTGCGTGTGATGGGTGACTACAGCGAGATCAAGCGCTTCGATTGATACAGGGCGCCGTGGTCACGGCTGTGCGGTCGCATTCCCCCTGCAACGAAAGGGGGAATGCACAACGCGTGAAGCAGCCAAGGCGCATGCTCATAGCAGCACCGTGCAACAGGATCGGCGCGGCCCATGGATGACCTACCCTTTGGGCAGTCCTTGCATGAAGCGCGTCGGCGATTGCGGGACCAGCGCAAGAAGCTCGAGCCAAGTCCGGCTTTCAAATTCGCATCTCTTATGCCGCCCCTATCGGCGGAGGATACTGTTGGCCCTGCGATGGAATGAATGGAGGATCACCGAAAGCTGGCTTGGAAGCTGGTCGCGATTAGTTTGAAGTGGGCTTCCAGCGGAGGGCGGATTTCGAAGGCTGAAGGCTCTCGTGCAAAATTCCACAACCGGAGCAGGCGCCAATGGTCACGGCGCTCTTCGGCGACCTCCAGTTCGTTGCGGCTGATGTGAAACGGCGTCCGTTCCCAGAAGTTGCTGGCCTTGCCCTTTATCAGCGAACGTCCCTATCGCGGCAGTAGTGCGATGAGGTGAGAACTTGAAATCCGCATTCGGGCTAAGCCATAAGTTTTGCGCATCACCAGAAACGTCAACATCGTGGAAACCGCTGGACAACGAACGGTAACCTTTTGGTGTGTTTCAGCCCGTCAAAGGTTTCATTCCGCACAAGAAATGCCGACCCGAATGCGGTCTTTCGTGTGAAAAGCCCCGGATGCTGGAAGTTCGGGCATGAAAGGTTGCGCTGAGTTGCAACTTCTGGGCTCTTCGCAACTTTCTGCAACCTTGGAGGCTGTTGCAAGCTCGAAGACGAATGAGACCCGTCATGGATGGTTCAGCGTCTGAAGGTCCTGGTCGTGGAGGGTGATCTGCAACGCTGCGTCTGACGTGATAGTGCGGAAGCGCCCTGTGACCGCATCACTGATCTGCTAATGGCCTTGACCCTGGCGCGGACCGCTTTGGGGCAGTTGGACAGTTCAAGGATACCACGCAGGGCACCTTACAAAGTGCCTGCGTTTTCGAGGTTGTCGGCGGCAAGTGACCTGCTCGCTAGACACCAGTCCGCAATACAGTCAAGGTCAGCCCTCAACCCGACCGTTTCGTCGCCGGCAAAGGCCAGAAAGGCGGCCAAGTTTAGGCCGTTCACGCCAACCAGAACAGGCATGCCGCGTCCCAGCGCCTCGGCGATGACGGGAACCAGGCCCTTTCCCTCGCCCTCGCGTTTGCCAAATTTGTTCACGATCAGGATTTCGGCGCCATCCAGCCGCATCTGGACCTCGTGCACGGTCTGCTCCAGTGCGCCGGAATCAAGGGTGCAGCCACGCGCCAAATCGCCGCGATCCTCGCTGATGCGCAAGGTGGGGCCGTCTGGCAGGACCGACAGGTCCATGTCGCATTTCCTGCGGTCGGGGCGGTCATGATTCGATTGCACGGTGCCGGCCAGCCGTGCGCCCTGCGCCTGCAGGCGGGCCGCAACCTCGGCGATAAGGGCATCGGTGCGCCCGCGCCCTTGCAGGCTGACATAGGCCAGTTTCATCTGTATCCCCCCACAAAGGTGTGGCCCGCCCCGATCAAGGGGCGGGCCGCAAGTTTTAAAGCTCGACTTCCCACGACTTGTAGGACACCCGCGCCGCCGCAGGTATCGCGTCCGAGATCTTGCGGATATTGCCCCAGGTCTGTTTGTAGTTCGGCAGGATCAACTCGTTCGTGCCCGCATTCACCACATTTCCTTGCGTCCCGGCAGGTGCACCGAAGATCATGAAGGTCTCGTTACGCCGGGCAGTGCGTTCAGGATAGACCAAGGCCTGCGTGGCGCCCACGTCGTTGAACACCTCGACCATATCGCCCGGCTTAAGGCCCAGTTCGGCCATGTCCTCGGGATTGATCTGGATGAAAGGCACCGGAAAGCGGTCCATCACGAACTCGTTCTTCTGATCTAGGAACCAGTTCTGCCAGTTCATGTTGGCGCGACCGTTGTTGATCAGGAAGCGGTGGTTGGCCTTTTGCTGGGCCTTGCCGGGGGCCTGCAAGCCGCGCCAGCCGCCCAGACAGAACAGCGCCTTGCCATCCTCGCGGCCATGACGGGTGAACCGGCCATCGGTGTAAAGACGCTTGGTGCCAACCAGTTTTCCATCCGCAAAGCCGGTGACCGGTTCCTGCACCCCGTTGTTGCCCATGGCGCGCAGGCGGTCATAGGTCACCTCGGGGTTGCCCTTGTTGTAGCCGTCCATGAAGGCGTCTTCTTCGTTGGCCCAGTCATAGCCCTTGAACTGGTCTGCGTATTCGGTGCGGCCTTCTTCGCGCAGGACACGTTCAAGATGCTGGGCGATGCCGGCGGCGATCAGACAATCGGGTTTGCTGTCACCGGGGCCATCCATGTATTTCTCGACCAGACGCAGGCGCCGCTCGCCGTTCATCGAGGTCAGGTTCATCTCGCCGGATTCCACGGCGGGCAGGATGACATGGGCGGCCTGGCCAATCTGGCTGTGGATGATGTCGACATCGACCACGAACAGCCCGCCCGCGTTGATCGCCCCGACAATGGCGTCGATCAATTCTTCGCGGGTTGCACCGGCGCGAGCGTCCATCGCCTCTTTGACCATGTTGCTGCGGCGGTTGTAGACGCGTTTGAACTCGGCCGCGTTCAGGGTGGTCTTGTAGTGGTCATTAGCCCAGATGTGATGGACCTTGCCCTGACCCGCGATGATCAGCTGGTCGATATAGGGGGCAGGACGACCGACATGGGCATCCGAGGGGCGGTAGTAGCCTTCTTGGTGGCCGCCCAGACGGCAGACGCCGCCGCCCTCGCGCCCAATGTTGCCGGTGGCCAGGGCTATGTTCACCAAGGCCCCGATGGTGCGGTAATTGTCGTTGCCCCAGATGATGCCTTTTTCATAAGCAGTGACGCATTTGCGTCGCGCGCCGTCCTTGGGTTCGGCGATCCAGGCCGCAGCCTTGGCGATGTCAGCAGCTGCGACACCACAAATCTCGGCGGCCTCGTCCAGCGACAGGTGGCAGGCGGCCTTGGCAGCCTCGAACGACCCGAGCGCGGAGGGATGGGCGCCATCTTCGGCCACGGCCACATCGCCATCGATGGTGCTGCCCCTGATGAAATCGGCGTCGATCCAGCCTTTGGCGACGATCTCGGTGAACAGCGCGTTGAACAGCGACAGATCGGTGCCCGAGTTGATTTGCAGATGCAGGACATTGTCCGCCCCTGCCACCTGTTCGCAGGCATCGACCGACACCGTTCGGCGCGGATCGACGACGACCACGCGCGCGCCGTTCTGCATGCCCTTGACCATGTGGTTGAGGAAAAGGTTAGTCTGCGTTTCGATCGGGTTGGCACCGATCAGGAAGATCGTGTCGGTCAGCTGATAGTCTTCATAGGCATAGTTCAACTCGTCGACGCCCATGTCACGGGTCGAGTGCACTTCGGAGTTATAGGCTGGGCGGTTGTGGATGCGGCAATGCTTGACCTTCATCGATTCGAAATACAGCTTGCCCGTGCCCCAAGTGTTTTCGTAGCCGCCCGCCGACCCGCCATGGTCGAACATCGACACGAACAAGTCATCCTCTTTGTCCTTGTCGATCACCCGTGCCGTCACGCGCGCCACAAGGTCCAGCGCATCGTCCCAAGAGGTCGGCTGCCAAGTGCCATAGCGCCAAACCATCGGCTCGGTCAGGCGTTGCTGCTGGGTGCCGTTCACATCGGACCGCCGGTTTTCGGCCATCCGCGCCCCGCGGATCGAGCCCAAGCCGCCGTTCACCGCGCAGTCCACATCCGGCTTGATCACCAAATGAACATCCGCGCCGTTCTGTTTGACGACGTTATACATCGACGGCGCATACCAGGCGTCAGTCTCGGCGCCCTGCTGTTGCGAAAGGTCGGTGCCGGCCCAGTTGCTGTCGGTGGTGCCCTGCTTTTTCAAGGGCCAAGTATAGGCCTTGTAGCCGCAGCCGACGATGCAATAGTGGCAGGTCACATTCTGCACCTTTGCATCGGCGGGGATGATCGGCAGACGGTCGATATTGCGTTTGTAAGCCATGGTATCGCCCCCTTATCCCTGCAACACATTGGAAAGACGGCCGTAAATCAGCTCGTCCGCGCCTTCGGCATAGATGTCGTCCTTGTCGTCGACCCGCAGAGCAAACTGCGGCAGGTTCTGCGTGGCGTGGCCCCAGACCTGCTGGCCGCCCTTTTCGCAGTCAAACCGGCTGAAGTGCCCGGGGCAGTTCAGCGTCTTGTCGGGCGCATGATAGGACATGTAAAAGCCCTTGTGCGGGCACAGCACCGAATAGGCGACCACGTCGCCATCGGGACCGGCGCCGCCCTCGACCCTGGTGCCCAGTTTCAGCAGGATGCCGGGGCTGTCGGCATCGGGATAGCCAATGTCCATCGGCACATCGACCACAAGGTCAGCCAGGTTCGCCAGTTTCGACGATGGGTAATCCACCATTGCACGGGCCTGCACCTGAGCCTGCGCCTGACCTGCGGGCAAGGCGACGGCTGCCGCAGCCCCTGCGACGCCAAGGATACCCCCGCGCAGAAACTGGCGGCGGCCGCTATCGACCAACCTATTGCATTTCATTGGATTGCTCCTCCCAAAGCTGATGTTCGGGTCAGTCTAGGCCGCGTTTTGCTTGCACGCGACAGCCGTTGTTGCCGTGCCGCGCTGCGGCAAGCCGTTCATATTGTGTTCAATTTTCAGGCGTTCGGATTTCCGAACACTATAACCCCAGCTTTTGCATCTTTTCCCAAAGCGTCGTGCGCGACACCTTCAACAGCCTTGCGGCCTCGTGCAGCTGCCCGCCCGTGCGCTCAAGGGCGGCGATGATGTGGGCGCGTTCGGCGGCGTCGCGGGCCTGGGACAAGGGCGCAAGTAGGGTGTCGTCCAGCGTCTGTCGTTCGGGGAACAGATCGGCGGGGAACAGGTATTCGCCCTTGGCTGTGGCCATCGCCTGCACGAGGCGGGCGCGCACCTCGCGGCCATTGCCGGGCCAATCATGGCCAAGAGCCGCCTGATCGGCCAAGACAGACAGGCCGCGAAAAGGCGGCGTTCGGCGGGCGTTCATCGCGTCAAACACCTGATGCAGCAACCAGACCGCATCATCCGGGCGATCCTTGAGCGGTGGGATCGGGATTTCGAACAGGTCTAGCCTGAAGAACAGATCACCCCGAAAGGCTCTGCCTCGGACTGCCTCTGCCATGTCGATGCTGCAGGCGGCGATGATGCGGGCGGAAGGCGCGGTGTCCAGCCAGTCCATCAGCCAGGTCTGCTGAGCCATATCCAGCCATTCGATACCGTTCAGGAACAGCACGCCTTCGCCAGCCTCGGCGGCGAGGAGGGCAAGAGGTGGTTCGGTATGGCGTGAAAGGTTGACCTCGACAAAATGCGCAGCGGCCCTATCCGAGGCCTGATGGATGCGCCGCGCCACCAGCGCCTTGGCGGTGCCGGGCGCGCCCCGCACCAGAACGGGGCGCTCATTGCAGGCGGCGGCGGCGATCAGGTCGTCAACCCGGCGGGCGGCGGGCG
>CAMDHB010000237.1 GCA_945897655.1 Pseudorhodobacter antarcticus | reverse complement strand
TCCGCCCCATTGCAACTGGTCGTGGCGCGTCTGCGGCAAGATGTGGCAACACTGGGCGATGACCGCTATCTTGCCCCCGACCTTGCCGCCGCTGCCCGTCTGATTGGCTCTGGCGACCTAGCCCGCGCAACGGGCCTGAACCTTCCAACCCTGTGAGGCCTCATGAACTCCCGCCACAACATGCGCGATGTCTTTCCCGCCACCGGCACCACCATTACCGCCAAATCATGGATGACCGAGGCCCCGATGCGGATGTTGATGAACAACCTGCATCCCGATGTCGCCGAGAACCCGCATGAATTGGTGGTCTACGGCGGCATCGGGCGGGCAGCGCGGACGTGGGAGGATTTTGACAAGATCGTCGCCACGCTCAAGACCCTGAACGACGATGAAACGCTGCTGGTCCAGTCGGGCAAGCCAGTCGGGGTGTTCCGCACCCACAAAGATGCCCCCCGAGTATTGATCGCCAATTCAAACCTCGTGCCCCATTGGGCAACATGGGATCACTTCAATGAATTGGACAAAAAGGGTTTGGCCATGTACGGCCAGATGACAGCCGGTTCCTGGATTTACATTGGAACCCAAGGGATTGTGCAAGGAACCTACGAAACCTTTGCCGAGGCCGGACGCCAGCATTACGGCGGCAACCTGACTGGCAAATGGATTCTGACCGGGGGTCTGGGCGGCATGGGTGGCGCACAGCCTCTGGCTGCGGTCATGGCCGGGGCTTGCTGTCTGGCCGTTGAATGCGACGAAACCCGCATCGATTTTCGCATCCGCACCCGCTATGTCGATGCCAAGGCCCAGACGCTGGATGAAGCCCTTGCCATGATTGACGACTGGACATCGCGCGGTGAAGCAAAGTCCGTGGGTCTGCTCGGCACCGCCGCTGACATATTCCCCGAGCTCGTGCAACGCATGAAGAATGGCGGACATCGCCCTGATATCGTTACAGACCAAACCTCCGCCCATGATCCGCTCAATGGCTATCTTCCCCAAGGCTGGACAGTCGCCCAAGCCAAAGCCGCCCGGGAAACTGATCCGAAATCTGTCGAACGGGCCGCCCGTGCCAGCATGCGCACCCATGTCGCCGCTATGGTGGAATTCTGGAATGCAGGCGTTCCGACGCTGGACTATGGCAACAACATCCGCCAGGTGGCCAAGGATGAAGGTTTGGAAAACGCCTTTGCCTTTCCCGGCTTCGTGCCCGCCTATATCCGCCCCCTCTTTTGCCGCGGCATCGGCCCCTTCCGCTGGGCTGCGCTGTCGGGCGATCCGGCTGACATCCACGCCACCGATGCCGCGATGAAGCGCCTCTTCCCCGATAATGCCCACCTCCACCGCTGGCTGGACATGGCTGCCGAGCGTATTGCGTTTCAGGGCCTACCAGCGCGGATCTGCTGGATTGGTTTGGGTGACCGGCACAAGGCGGGGTTGATGTTCAACGACATGGTCCGCTCGGGCGAGTTGAAGGCACCCGTCGTCATCGGCCGCGATCACCTCGATTCCGGCTCCGTCGCTTCCCCGAACCGAGAGACTGAGGCGATGAAGGACGGCTCTGACGCCGTCTCGGACTGGCCCCTCCTGAACGCCCTCCTCAATACCGCATCGGGTGCCACTTGGGTCAGCCTGCATCATGGCGGCGGGGTCGGCATGGGGTTCTCTCAGCATTCGGGCATGGTCATCTGCGCCGATGGGACCGATGACGCCGCCCGCCGCATCAGCAATGTTCTGTGGAACGACCCCGCGACAGGGGTCATGCGTCATGCTGATGCGGGCTATGATATCGCCTTGGATTGCGCGCGGGAGCATGGGTTGAGGCTGCCGGGCATCCTGGGGAACTGACCCGCAACAAGCTTCCTGCCATCAAGTCCGAGGCTTTTGGGATCGGGCATCACGGCGCTTCGATTGAGGGGGAAGACTGACTGTCCACATGTGGACAGAATCCAAAATACTGCAATATCAACGGCTTGCGTTTTTCTGTTCACCAGGCGTTAACCATGATTTGCCCCTTCGCGCCAAAAGGGGCACATCCAACCTGCCGACCGGGGACCTTCGGTTAGGCAGATTGATCCACCATTTTGGCGGGAGCGGCTTGTAGGATGGGCAGTTCCTGCGCCTCAGCGCAGGGTTTGCCCATCCGGGTCACGCCACCCTTGGGTTGGCGGCAGTTGCACCGGTCCAGATCGGGTTTGACCATGCGCGCTTGCCTGCGGCGTCGATCACGGCGGCGCGGACCCAAGGGGAGTTGTTCAAGCGTTCCAGCGGGACAGCGCCCCGGGTCAAGGAATGGCCATGCACGGCTTTGGCCCCTGTCCCCCAGCCAATGGCGATGATCGAGGCTGCGGCCGAGCATTCGACCACCAGATGGCCATCCTCGATGCGCACGTCGCGCAGTTCGGGCCCTTGGGTCGAATAGAAATGCCCGGATTTCAGAGCCGTCAGCAGCGCCTCAGGCTCGTTCGCCTCAGATTTGACCATGACCCAGCCGCCGAAGTGGTCGGGTTCGGAAAAATGCGCGTCATCGGTGGCGATCAGCGTCAGGGCACGACCTTCGGTCAGCAAAAGGTCGGCAAGGGCAAAGCCGTCGGGGCGGTCACAGCCGGTCGCGCAGCCGTGGTTGTAAATCTCAACCGCATGGGCTGCGGTGATGCTGCGGGCATCGGCCAGCGTAAGGCCGGACCATTGTGGATGAGCAATCGCGACGAAAGCCCCTGCCGCCACGGCGCGCGCCGCAATCTCGGGGCCCGTTTCCTGACCGGGCACCGGCAAGAAGCTGGGAGAGTTGGAGGGGACGAAGTCGGACGGAAGGCCCACGGCCAGAATATGCCACAACTCGCCATTCGCCATGGCCCCCGAATGCAGTTCGGCACCCAGAATTGTGGTAAAGCTGTTGGTCCGCATCGGCAGCGTGTCAACAATGGGATAGCCGTAACGCCCGACGAAATGGTCTGTCAGGGCCAGGAAATCATAGCCCTCATCCCGGTAGCGGCGACACACCTCTTCGGGCGACAGAATGCCATCAGAACGGGTGGAATGGGTGTGCAGATTGCCGCGCCAGAAACGGCCGGCGGCGGTAAAGGCTGGGTCGCGCTGTGTCATGATGGTCCTGCAATTCGGTGGCTTGGCGGCAATCTGGCAGGCCGGGGCAGAAGCCGCAAGCCGCCGGTCCTTGCTTAGCCCAGTTTTGCGACATTAGGGCGACGCCGTGGGATCCGCGGGCTGAATTTGGCCAATGGCTGACCTGCGTCAGCACGTCCCTGACCCATTTGTCGCAAGATGGAAGTGCGGTTGTTCCTTCTCGTCTTAGAAACGCCGCATTGAACTGTTGAACTCGCTTCAAGGATGATCCGAAAAGGGGGACATCATGTTGATCACCGAAACAATGGCGTTGACCTTGCTGGTGACAGGCGGGCTATCTTTGGTCCTCGTGCTGCATGCGGTCATTGACCTTTACTGCAACGGCCTGCCAGACAGTCGCAAACCCTGACCCTATCCGCGCCCGATATAGGGCATGTCGCGGGCCATGATCGTCATGAACGGGACCGAGACTGACAGGGGCAGGTTTGCCATGTGCAGAACAGCCGCCGCAACATCGGCCACATCCATCGTCGGTTCAATCGCGATACGGCCATCGGCCTGCGGCACGCCTTGGGTCATCGCGCGGGCCATGTCGGTCAATGCGTTACCGATGTCGATCTGACCGCAGGCGATGTTGAAGGCACGGCCGTCCAGACCCACAGTGCGCGTCAGACCGGTGACCGCATGTTTTGACATGGTATAGGGCGTGGAACCCGGGCGCGGCACCTGCGCCGAGATCGAGCCGTTGTTGATGATGCGCCCGCCCTGTGGGGTTTGATGGCGCATCTGGCCAAAGGCGGCGCGGGCGCACAGGAACATGCCCGTGATGTTGGTGTTGCTGACGGCGAGCCAGGTTTCGACCGGAATTTCGTCAATCGGGGCGCCTTTGGCCGACATGCCGGCGTTGTTGAACAGCACATCCAGCGGCCGATGTGCTGCAAAGCTGGCAAAGGCTTGATCCACAGCGGCCGGATCTGTCACATCACAGGGCAGGACCACCGCACTGGGGTTGCCCGCTGCCGTTTCCGCCAAGGGTTCGGCCCGGCGTCCCATAAGACCCACACGCCAGCCTTGGGCCAGAAAGGTTTGCGCCGTGGCGCGGCCGATGCCGGAACCTGCGCCAGTTACGATGATGCTTTTCATGCTTGGGTCACCCGGTAGGTTGCGTTGTCGAGAAAGGCGGGGTTGATCTCGACCCCCCAACCGGGGTCGGTGGGCACGATGGCATGACCGTCGATGATGCGGTAGGGGTCATTCAGGAACAGGCCGTCCTGCCAAGGGTAGTAGTCCAGCCCCTCGATCGAGAATTCCAGATATTTGCCGCCGTTCGGAATGGCCTTCAGCAGGTGCATCGTGCACATGGTCACCAGTGACAGGTTGGCGGCGTGGGGTGTGATGGGCAGACCCGCCTTGGCCCCCATTGCGCAAACCTGCAAGGTGCGGGAAATGCCGCCCATGTACATGACATCGGGCTGCAGAATGTCGACGGCGTTGTGTTCGATCATCAAGGTCCAAGCGGACAGTTCGCAATCCTGCTCGCCGCCGGTGATATCAATGTCCAAGGCGGCGCGGACCTCGGCGGTCTGGTCAACTTCCCAATAGGGGCAAGGCTCCTCATAATGGCCGATCCCGTTGTCTTGCAAGATATGGCCCACTTCGATGGCGCGGGCGGGGGCATAGCAGGAATTGGCATCAACCAGTTTGTCAATGCCGTCGCCCAAGGCCTTGGCGACAGTGGGAATAACCTCTTCGGTGCGGCCCGGCCATTCGTCGCGGCCCCGGCCACATTCGGCACCAACGCGCCATTTGAATGCGGTGAAGCCGTGGTCGTCGCGCAGTTTGACGAAGCGTGCCGCCTCATCCTGCGGGGTGATGTCGCGCTTCATGGAACTGGCATAGGCGCGCAGGGGGCCGGGGGTGCCGCCAAGCAGTTCGACGACGGGTTTGCCCGCCAGTTTGCCCCGCAGGTCCCAGATGGCAGTGTCCAGACCGGTCTGGGCGCGGCGCAGGTAGGAGCCTGGGTATTTGTGTTCGCGTTCCTGAATCAGGTTCAGGGTGTCTTCCATATCCTCGACCCGCGTACCTAGGGCGTGGCGGGCGACCTGGCGGTGAAACACCTCGGCCGTGATGTCGGCGTTGTAGGTGGACAGTTGCCCCCAACCGGTGGCGCCGGTCTCAGAGGTGACGCGGGTGAAGGTGACAAACTCGTTGCCGAAGGTTTCAAGCTTGGTGATTTTCATGGGATTACAGCCATTTTCTCCATTTGAAGTACAGATAGGACCCGACGGCAGACAGCACCATCAGCCCCAATGCGGCAGGATAGCCCCAGGTCTGGTCCAGTTCCGGCATGGTGTGAAAGTTCATGCCATAGATCGAGGCGATCAGGGTGGGCGGCAGGAACAGGACGGCGACCACCGACACGATCTTGACCGTGCCGTTCTGCAGCAGATTGATCATGCCAAGGGTGGTGTCGGTGGCCTGTGCCACGCGGGTGGCAAGGTAGTCGCAGTGCACCTCAAGTGCGGCAATGTCGCGCTGCAAGCCCTTGGCGATGCTTCGTAATACGGCATCTGTCTTCTTGTCGGTCAGGGACAGGGTTGCAAAGCTCATCGCGCGTTCAAGGGTCAGCAGCGACAGTCGGACGCGGGCGATGAGTTCGCTTTCGCGGCCAATCAGCTGCAGCGCCTCTTGCAGCATCGCAGAAGTCC
>CAMDHB010000236.1 GCA_945897655.1 Pseudorhodobacter antarcticus | reverse complement strand
CATGGCTGACTATCCGGCGGCTGTTGTCCACCAGACCTATGACGGCGGCGATCCGTCGGCATTGTATTCGACCAGATATTCCAGCCAGCCACGGGCGAAGTTCGCCAGTTCCGACCAGTCGAACGTGCGCGGATCTTTCAGCGCCTTGGTTTCCATCGCCATGCGAACGGTGCCGCCCGGCGTGGCATGCGACTCGGCCATAGCCGGGGCATCAAGCCCGAGCAGGCCGTAAGCAGCGGCGGCAGTCAGGCCAAGTGCGGTGCTGCGAGCAAGAAACTCGCGACGGCTCAAGGTGCCTTCACGAACTTCCTGTGCGTACATCGCGGCAGCTGGGTGCAGCGCTTTCTCAGTGGTGTTTGTCGTCATTTTGGTCTCCCTGTCAGGCTTTGCCTAGTCATTCGACATGATTATTCGTCGTGGGTGGGTTTCGCCGTCCTTTGCCTTGGGCCGTCCCTCCCATCGAATGGACATGGCCGACAAGACGCGAGGCGGGTCGCGAACGTCACCGCCACATTGCGCACTTTTTAGCCCCATGCGTCAACATCCGGAATCGCCACCGCCTATAACTTTTGCGACATTGCCAAGATTGATCGGTGAAAAACCCGGGCAAAATGGCAAGCGCAGACGTTTCCGCTTGGTCGACCCAATTTCCGCTAAGACGGACGAATCATGCCACGGACGTTGAGGGCCCGGCAGAGCCGCTATTGGCTGCGCCGAAAGGCCGTCGGCGATGATCCGGTGCGGTGCTGAAAAGCACGTGTGAAATAGGCCGCAGAAGTAAAGCCAAGTTCGGTCCCGATACGACCAACCGGCAAGCTTGTCTCGCTCAACATCTTGCGGGCTTCAAATATGCGCCGATCCTGAAGCAATTCGATCGCAGAGCGGCCACATGTCTGCTGACAACATCTGGTCAGATGCGTCGGCGTGACGCCAAGCGCAGCGGCAAGATCGCCCACACCTGCGCCCTTGCGGAACTCTTTTTCCATCAATGAGGTATAGCGCGCAACCAACCGCCAAGTGGCATCCGGACGCGGTGCATCTGCCTGGGATTTCAAGCCTTGGCGTTCCAGCCAGACGCCAAGCAAACCGAGGTAATGCTCAGCGGCGCGGTCATGTGCCGGAACCGTGCTGTCCAGTTCGCGCTGGATGGCGTCCAGCGTCACGTTCAACTCTTGCTGGGCGTGAACTTCGCGGATGCGCAGGTGCAACGGGGTGCTGGGCAATATTATCGGGCAGTTCCTGCCAAAAAACAATGCTGTACCAAAGACTTGCGGTCCAACCTCAAATCCGTGCATCACGCCCGGCGGAATGAAGATGCCGTTGTGGGCCGTATAGCCACGGGTCACGCCGGCAATCGTGATGCGTCCCTGGCCTTTGGTGAACCACAAAAAGCAGGCTTCTGACAAAGACCGCATCGCCTCAACCCGCCAGCGCCCGCCTGCGGCAAGCCGGGGGATGGCGACAAGTCGGAATTTGGGCGATTCGGTCGTGCTGGGCATCATCCGGCTCAAGCTGAAGGTCGGATGCAGATAAACCGCCCTTGCGCGACAACCCAAGCGAAAAACGTCTGCCCGAGGCCGCAAACCGAAGTTTCTTGGCGAATGCCTCGTCAGACGGCAGTAGCCCTAGCCAAGTTCGATGCCGCGCCAGGATTTCATCCGTGACCGAAACCAGGTTCTTTGCCGTTTGGCATATTGGCGCGTTGCGAGGGTTGCTGAACCTTCGGCTGTTGCCAGATCGCAGTTGCCTTGCAGATAGGAGATGAGTTCTGGCGCCCCGATGGCGCGGGCCGAAGGGCGGTTTGCGTCCCAAAAGGGCAGTTCTGCGGCGACTTCTGCCAAGGCACCAGCCTCCAACATTGCGGAAAATCTTGCGTCGATTCTGGCGTTCAGCCAGGCCACACTGGGGCGCATCACCATGGCCTCGCACCGGTCCAGTGGCACAAGGGGCGAGGGAGCCGCCTGTTGCCACTGGGATAGGCCCAGACCGGTGGCTTGGAGAACCTCCCACGCGCGCTGAACCCTTGCAGGATTGGCCAGATCGATCCGCGCGGCTGTCTCGGCGTCGATTTCGGCAATCATTTGGGCAGTTTGACCGGAAAGGCGCAGGGCGTCGGCACGGGCGCGGACAGGGGCCGGGATTTCGGGCACCGGGGCCAACCCCTCGGTCAAGGCGGAGAAGTAGAGGCCAGTTCCGCCGACAATCACCACGGGCCGGTCCAACAGCGAGGAAACCTGACGCAGCCAGTGACCGACAGAATAGGGTTGGTGCCGCTCCACATGACCGTACAATGCGTGGGGGAGTGCGGCTTCGTCAGCGAGGGACGGTCGCGCCGAAAGGATGCGCCAGCAGGCATAGACCTGCAAAGCATCGGCGTTCACTATCACTCGGCCGTGGCGCGCAGCAATCTCCATCGCAAGGGCGGATTTTCCCGAGGCCGTGGGGCCGGCAATCAAGACCGGCAGTTCCCGAGACAAAAGGTGAATCCGGGCCTCAGTCATGCAGCCCGCAAGGGTGTCTGATCAAAAGCGCAGGACATGAGGCTGATCATGAGGTTGAACATCGGCGCATTTTGCGACATTTTGCGGTCAATGCCAATGACGCCGCAACATCAAGGGTGAACCTATGCCGAAGTCAGACCATAAGATCACCTATACCCGGGTCATGCTGAAGATATCGGGCGAGGCGCTGATGGGGGATCAGGGCTACGGCTTGCATCCGCCCACGGTTCAGCGCATCGCGGCTGAGGTGAAATCGGTTCATGACCTTGGGGTCGAGATTTGCATGGTCATCGGTGGGGGCAACATCTTTCGCGGGTTGCAGGGCAGCGCGCAAGGGATGGAGCGCACGACCGCTGACTATATGGGCATGCTTGCAACCGTGATGAACGCCCTTGCGATGCAATCGGCACTGGAAGAGGTCGGCGTCTTTACCCGGGTGATCAGCGCCATTCCGATGGATCAGGTCTGCGAGCCTTACATCCGCCGCCGCGCCGTGCGGCACTTGGAGAAGAAGCGCGTCTGCATCTTTGCGGCTGGCACAGGGAACCCCTATTTCACGACGGACACGGCGGCCACCCTGCGAGCCAATGAGATGGCCTGCCAGGCGATCTTCAAGGGAACCAAGGTGGACGGGGTTTATGACAAGGACCCCAAGAAGCACGCTGACGCGAAGCGGTATGAAACGGTGACCTATGATGAGGTGTTGCAAAAGCATCTGGGCGTGATGGATGCCAGCGCCATCGCTTTGGCGCGGGACAATGACCTGCCGATCATCGTTTTCTCGTTGGATGAGCCGGGCGGATTCCGCGGCATCCTGTCGGGGAAGGGCACCTATACGCGCGTCCACGGCTAGGGCATCTCGAAGCTGTCCCCTGTCCGGAAACGAAGTTCCCGGACAGGCACGTCCATGCTATCGTGCCACAGTTGAACCGGCCATCGCTTGGTCGAATTCGGGAGTGTGGCATGACCAATTTCGTCGTTAATGGCTTTGAAACATCACTTCAGACTACTCTTTCTGGCGAAATCGGCGTGATCGGCCCGAATGGATTTCTGGTCGCCAATGATGCGGTTGCCGTTATCCTGTTCGCCTCATCAACTCTTATGGTGCAGGGCAAGATAGCGGCAATATCAGGTGCCATCGGGGTGTATCAGGGGGCCTGGGTCGCGATTTCGTCCACTGGCAGCGTCTTGGCGCGGGATTATGGCATCTACGGGACGAATGGCGGTGCGAACTACCTGAACAATGGCGGAGAGATCGTGGCCTTCAATGCTGCAGTCTTGTACAAAGACACGGTCGATGAGCCTGGGACGGCTACGATCACCAACACCGGAACGATGATCAGCCAGAACGCTTCGGCGTTTCAATCCGTCGCGCTGCAGAACATGTCGCTGACCAATCACGGTCTGATCGATGGCGCAGGCTATGGCATCGAACTGACCGGTGATCAGTTCACGCAGATTATGAACACCGGTACTGTGCACGGCCTGTTTGGCGCGATCTACATGGAAGGAATCCTTCCTGCCACGGTCATCAATCGCGGCATGATGGACGGGGCGGTGACGCTCGGCAACGGGAATGACCGTTATCAAGGTCGCCAAGGGGTCCAGTCCGACGTCTATGGTTGGGACGGCAATGACTCGATCACCGGGGGTCTTGCGGACGAGCGGCTGTATGGCGGCAACGGCAACGATGTCTTGCAATCCAGCGCCGGGGATGACGAGGTTTACGGCGGATTGGGCAATGACCGCATCATCGGCGGTTTCGGCGACGACACGTTGTCCGGCAACGGTGGCAAGGACCGGTTCGTTTTCAGGCCTTTGGACGGGCATGACAGTGTGGAAGGCTTTACCGATGGCACAGACAAGATTGATCTGGGCGCCTTTCAC
The DNA here is from genome assembly GCA_945897655.1 of Pseudorhodobacter antarcticus. Taxonomy (GTDB): domain Bacteria; phylum Pseudomonadota; class Alphaproteobacteria; order Rhodobacterales; family Rhodobacteraceae; genus Stagnihabitans. The sequence goes on along the minus strand of CAMDHB010000236.1, from coordinate 1,453 downwards.
TTCGCTGATGCAGAGGCGGTGATTGCCCTGGTGCGCGATGCGCCGGGTGGTCTGATCCTGGACCTTGGTGCCGTCGGTGGCGGCACGGTATTTATCGCGGGTTTCACCAGCGCGGTTTTTGACGCGACGGACCTTATCTTTGGATAGGTTCGGTGGTCTGTGGAGCTTGAAATCAGGTCGCATCGGCGGGCGCCGCTTGCGCTATCTGCCCCCCCTGTACCTGCGCCACGGCTTGCTGCTATAGAATGGCAAAGACGAGGAATTTCGGGAAACACCATGGCCGACGACTTAGAGATTGATCTTGACGCGATTCAGCGTCGCATGGACGGCGCGGCGAACGCGCTGCGCACGGAATTCGCCAGCCTGCGCACTGGCCGGGCCTCGGCCTCGATCGTGGAACCGATCATGGTGGATGCCTATGGCCAGATGACGCCGATCAATCAACTTGGCACTGTGAACGTTCCGGAACCACGGATGGTGGTGATCAACGTCTGGGACAAGGCGATGGTGTCCAAAGTGGAAAAGGCGATCCGCGAAAGTGGCATCGGGATCAATCCCATCAGCGATGGCCCGTTGATCCGTTTGCCGATCCCTGAACTGAACGAAGAGCGCCGTCGCCAGCTGACCAAGGTGGCTGCGACCTATGCGGAGAACGCCAAGGTCGCGATTCGCAACGTGCGCCGCGATGGGATGGACCAGATCAAGAAGGCCAAGGCTGCCGGGATGGGCGAAGACGACCAGAAGATGTGGTCCGAAGAAGTGCAAGAGATGACCGACAAGGCCATTGCTGCGATTGACCGCGCTTTGGACGGAAAGCAGCACGAGATCATGCAAGTATAGGGGCAGCTTGATTTTGCTGTGAAAAATCCGGTTGTGCCCTTTTGGCAGGGAGTTTTCGCAGGAAGTTTGTGCTCGGGCGAACGGAAACAAGATGGCAACAAGCGCGTCAAACAATCAGGCAGAGCATGTCGCCATTATCATGGACGGCAATGGGCGATGGGCGACGCAGAAGGGTTGGCCGCGTCTTGTCGGGCATCGCAAGGGTGCCGAGCGGGTCAAGGAGATTGTTCGGTGCGCCCCTGATCTGGGGATCCGTTGGCTGACGATCTATGCGTTTTCCACAGAGAACTGGAAGCGGTCGACCGAGGAAGTGCTGGGGCTGATGTCCATTTTCGCCCGCTATATCGAACGCGAGGCAGATCGTCTGGCGGCAGAATCGGTCCGCATGCGGTTCATCGGGGACCGCTCGCGTCTGGATCCGAAGTTGCAGCGACTGATGGAAGGGATCGAGAGGCGTACGGCCCCGTTTTCGCGTTTGAACCTGACGGTTGCCATCAATTATGGGGGCCGAGACGAGATGACGCGCGCGGTCCGTGCAATCACGGTGGATGTGATGGAGGGGCGTCTGGCACCGCAGGATGTGACGGACGCCTTGATTTCATCGCGGCTTGAT
>CAMDHB010000235.1 GCA_945897655.1 Pseudorhodobacter antarcticus | reverse complement strand
GGTGTATTTCAATAGCAATGAAACCGATCAGCAGGTGCGGTCATAGCTTAACTCCCCGGAAATCTTTACAAATATTAGGGATTAGCTCACTGCGTCACCCAGTAACCAACCCATCCCCCACCACGATCTGTCGTCTGCAAAGCGCTGCGATCTTTTCGTCATGGGTCGAGATCAGAAAGGTCGTGCCTTCTACTCGGTTGATCTCGGCGATCAGATCCATCACCTGCATTGCCGACGTACGGTCCAGGTTTCCTGTGGGTTCATCCGCCAGAACCAGTTCAGGGCTGTTCATCAGCGCGCGGGCCACGGCAACACGCTGTTTCTGCCCGCCACTCAGGTTGGCAGACGGAAAGTGGATGCGTTCAGCCAAGCCCATTCGCACCAATAGATCCTGCCCGCGCGTGCGCGCCGAAGCGGTCTCTCGCCCTTCGCGCACGGCGGTGGGGAACACGACGTTTTCAAGTGCGGTAAAGTCCGGCAAAAGATTGTGGAACTGGAAGACAAAGCCGATGTGCAGATTGCGGAACTCGGTCAGCGCCCGGTCCGACGCGGTCGTGAGGTCCACACCCAACATGCTGTGGCTGCCCGAGGTTGGATGCATGAGCGTTCCCAGAATGGTCAAAAGCGTACTTTTTCCAGACCCGGACGCGCCCAGCAGCGCCGCCAACTCTCCGGTCTGCATGGCAAGGTTCATACTGCGCAGGACCCGGGTTTCTGCATCGCCGGAACCAAAGGTTTTCACCAGGTCCCGCACTTCCAAAAGCACCGTCATTGGCCGATGGCCGTGACCGGGTCCAGCCGCGCGGCGGCGCGGGCCGGCAAAATGGACGCAAGGATTGCCCCAAGCGTTGTCAGCAGGATGGCCAACCCGTATGCACCTTGGGCAATGTCGATGGGCAGTCCGTTTTGCCCTGGCCCCAAACTGTCGCGTGACGGGAAAGCCAGCAACACGCCATAACCTGTGGCGGCGCCAAACAGCCCGCCCATAAGCCCGATCAGCGCACCTTGAGACACAAACACCACCACCACAAACCACCGCCCTGCCCCCATGGCCCGCATGATCCCGATTTCGGGCCGTCGGCGATAGGTGGACAACAGCAACGCCGAAGCGACCCCGATGATGATGGTCATCAGGGCAAAGGCCTTCAGTATGTAACCTGTCTGGGCCTGCGCTTGCAGTGCCTCCAAAAGCTGCGCCGCCTGTTCCGTCCACGACTTTGCATCAAGCCCCGTCAAAGCCTTGATGCGCGGTGCCAATGCGTCGGCGGCGTAAAGATCAGTCAGCTTTATCTCCAGCCGCGTCACGCCTTGCGGCAGCGCAAACAACGTGCGGGCAGTGGCAAGGCTGACATAGGCCTGCCTGCTGTCCGGACCACCCGACCCCATTTCGTAGATGCCAGTAATGGTCAGCGCTGCATCAATTCCGCCCGCACTTTGCAATCGAACGGTCTCACCCAACGTCAGATCCGAATCTTCGGCAAGCGTCTTGCCCACCAAGACACCGCCCGCCCCAAGGTTCGCGGTGCCTTCGGTGATATAGCCCGCGAGGTTTGCAATGACGGACTCGCGCCCCGGCTCCAGCCCGTTGATTGACATTTGGGTCACCTGTGCACCGTGCATCAAGAACCCTGATCCATTGATCTGCTGCGACGTGCCAGTAACCCCAGGCAGGGCCTCGATCAGGGGAATGAAGGCGGCGGTGTCCTTCAGTATCGCCGTGGATTGAGACGTTGATTGCGGCACGAAAAGGATCGTGCGCGTCGTGGAGGGTTCCAGCAATGCTGGGTCCACCGTTTCTGCCTGAATGGTAATATGCGCCATATCGCCCGCTGTTCGCAGCATGATGAACTCAGCCAAACCACCGATCAGGGCCGACATGAAGATAAAGATGAAAACACCGATGCCCACCCCGAACACCAGAAGGGCAGTCTGCGCCTTGCTGGCGGTCAGGTAGCGGGTCGCGATCTTGAGCGCGTAGAGCATCAGGGAACCACCTTCACGGCCTGCCCATCGTTGATGCCAGTTGCATCGCCAATCACAATCTCGCCCACCTCAAGTCCGTCAGTGACGATAAGCCGGGCAGCGGGCCATTCTATAATGGCAACAGATTGGCGTGACGCAAGCCCGTCGCGCACCACGAACACATCGCTGCCGTTTTCGTCCCGGACGATCGCCGCGCGTGGGACGGTTATCGCTGCTTCTCGGTCGTCTACTGTAATGTTGGCCGTGACCGTCAGACCAATTGGGGCCACAAGGTCCGTGTCGGCGGTCAGATCAATGGACAGCCCACCTGTTGCCACATCGACCCGCTGCGACACGAAACTGACATGCCCCTGCCGGACCTCAGTCTCGCCCGCCAATTGCAGAGTGGCGGTCTGGTCCAGCCTGATCTGCGTGGCATAGGATTCGTCCACATCCGTCTCGACGACAAGCCTGCGCAAGTCTGCGATCGTCATGAGCACCGTGGCTGCGTCCACGGTCTGGCCCGGTTCAGCCGACAGTTCCAGAACCGTCCCGGCAATCGGCGCCGTGATTGTGAACTTGGCAAGCTGGATCTGCGCCTGTTCCAGCAAAGCCGTCATCCGCGCCACCTCTTGCGTGGCCGATTGAACCGCACGTGTCGCATTTTCCAGAACGACCCCGGCTGCGTTGGCGCCAAGTGCGTCGGTGCGGGAATAGGTCGACTGTGCATCTGCCTGTGCCACCAGTGCCGCGTCAAGACCTGCAACAGCTTGCCGCACCACCGCGACCTGGGTGGCCGGATCGATAATGGCAACTACGGCGCCCGCTGCTACGGCATCGCCTTCCAGCACGCTCACCTCACTCAAAAAGCCGCTGACCAATGGACGCACCGCGACAGAAACCTCGCCCGCCACGCGGCCATTCACTGCCAGAATTCGCGCCACCGGGCCCAAAACAACATCTTCTACGCGGACCTCGGTCACCGCCGTTGCCCAAGGTTGGAACCACGCAAGCCCGCCAAGACATGCGGCCAAAACCAAGCCTGCCACCCAAGACCAACGCCTCTGCGGAGGTATAGTCGCGCCGGATTCAACCGGCGCTGGTCTTGGCACTGTTGCAGCGACTGGTGCCACAGCAGGCCCGACGGTCTTGGTCTTGATCGGCTCTGGCGTTGTTTGATCGGAGATGGTGAACCTCGGCGAGTTGGGCAGTTTATCGGTTATCCGTGTGCGCGACGCCGGCTGACATGACGCGGGCTGGGACACGAACGGTGAACGACCTCACCTGTCTCGGCACGCTAGTACGTTTCCCTTGCCCTGCCGCTAATCTGGATCAGCGACCGATAGGAGCCGTCATTGCAAACAACTTTACACTGGACGAGACGTCAAGTTCGGCATCTTTCCTCGCTTTTCGGCACTCAAGACAGTTTGCAGGCGGCCCGATGTAACAGACTGGCAAAGGGATCGCGCTGCGGCACCTTTTTTCAGTCCTCAGTTGATTAATGGGGATTGCGCTGGTGCGACTTTAGCGGCTTCGAGAATTTTGAAGACGCGATCGTGTCCATAGGTTCGGCTTCGTCCAGTCTGCGGCTCACCTGACCCTTGGCATCGCACAGGCAGAATTCGGCAAGGCAAAGATGTCCGTTGAAGACCATGTTGACCTTGTCCGGAAACTTTCGAACCCAAGCGATGAACTCGGTCCGAAACACGTCTTTCCAGCGGCCCTGCATCTGGGCAAGCAGACCCATCAGCGCGCTCGCCTCGCCGATTTCGCGCACCAGAGGCCAGTTTACAGGTTTCTTCGGCCTCGGCGCGGGGCTTGTCAAACTCTCCGCTGTGCAGGTGCAACAACCCCCAGATCAGCGAGACGCGGATCCCATCAGTCTGGCTGACCGGGTCCACAGCCGGACTGGCCAGCGCTATTTCGTAAAATGCAACCGCCTGGGCCGAAGGACCAAGACCCAGTTCCATGATCAGAGAGGCGCGCAGTTGGTTCAAGATCCTGGTCGCTTCGCCCAGTCTATTCCCATCCAGAGCCGCCTGCATCAAGGCGCATTGGGCCGGTTCGTCGGTGGGTTCGAATGCAATCAGTTGCTGCTACAGCTTGGCAGCGCGGAACAGCCTTGCGTAACGCTGGTATAAAGGCGCGCTTGGGGCGTCCAGCCAGGACAGATAGGGGTCTTCGGGCAAAAGAGATCCGCGCCACAGTGCGGCTGCCTTACAGCACGCCACGGCCATGGGTATCTGATGACGACGGACCCGAACTTTGACGCGATCCTGCACGTGATCGACAGCCTGCAACTGACCGCGCACCTGCGTCATTCGCAGGGTTTCGGGCAGGACATCGCGCCCTGGGGGGGGGGGAATTCGGATAGTCGCCAATTTCCTGGACCAGCTTTTCTTGGGGCCCCACCTTGGCCCCCAACACGCGCGGTCAGTTCGGCGCGCTTACTAAGGCCAGAAGGGGAATGCCTTGGGCCAAGCAGGCGCGGTACCAGTCGGCCTCGTCGTGAAGGAAGGGGTGTTTGTCCTTTTCCATGACGTCGAAAGGCCCGTCGTCGACAACCGATCCAGCGACGGCAGGCTCGGGGATGGGCAGCTTTTCCCCTTAGAACCGTCACACAAAGACCGGATCCAAGCCGTTGCAGACGTTTGTGCAGCGCCCCACTTGGGCAAAGGGCAGCACGCCCGGATCGGGCGGACTGGGGAAATCTGAAAGCGGGATGATCCTTGAGGTTGCTTTCGGGCCGCGTCATTGCCAGATATGGCGACGACACAGACGTGTTTTTCATCAGCCAATCGGGACCGTAAGAACCATGACACTTCGCCTTGGACTTGTCGGAGCGGGAGAGTTCCTGCCCCATTTCGCAGCCATGTTTGCCGCCCACCCCGGGGTGGCATCGGTGCATGTGGCCGACCTTGTGACCGAGCGGGCCGAGGCGCTGGTGTCGCGGCACGGATTTGCCGGTGCGGTGGGCAGTCTGGACGAATTGCTGACGATCGGGGTGGATGCGGTGGCGATCTTTACCCCGCGCCATACCCATGCGGCGCTGGCGCTGAAGGCGATGGAGGCGGGTGCCCATGTCTATATCGCCGTTCCGGCCGCCGTGGCACTGGACGAATTGCAGGCGATGACCACCGCTGCCGCACAGCACCGGCGGGTCTGCATGACGGGCGAGACGAGCTATTACTACCCCGAGATCGTCTTTGCGCGGGAAGAGTTTGCCACCGGGCGCTGGGGCCGCTTTGTCCATGCCGATGCCCAATATGTGCATGATTGGGCGACATGGGGCCCGCATTTCCGCCTGACCTTTGGCGAGGATTGGCAAAAATATGCGGCGATTCCGCCGATGTTCTATCCCACGCACAGCTTTTCGATGCCCTTGTCCATCACGGGGGCGCGGGTGACCCATATCTCGGCCCATGGGTTTGTCGATACGGGCGCCGATGCGGGCTATGGCGCGGGGCGCAACCCGTGGGACAATCCGTTTTCCAACACCGTCGCGCTGGCCCACACCTCGGATGGCGGGACCCTTCGGATTGGCGAGTTCCGGCGGATGGGCTGGTTTCCAAAGCGCAACGGGCGCGAGGTGATGATGCCCACCTTCTATGCCTCGGATGCCTGCATGGAATCGAGCATGGCTTCGACATTTCTGACCGGGCGCGTGGGGACGGAAGGCACCAAAAGCTATGAACATGCAGGGGTGACGGTTGATCTGGGGTCTTGGGTCGATGGGCCTTATTTTGCGGGACGGAAGGATGAGGACCGCCATATCGGGCTGGCCCCGGCCCATCACGCGGCACGCTTGCCCAACGAATTCCATGGCCTGGCCAATGGCCATTCGGGGGCGCATCAGTTTCTGGTCGATGACTTCATCCGCG
>CAMDHB010000234.1 GCA_945897655.1 Pseudorhodobacter antarcticus | reverse complement strand
AGAAAGCCCTGCCCTGGATGATCGGCCATGATCTCGACCAGCGACTCGCCGATGACGGTGATTTTCTTCATGGCTGGTCTGGGGTGGGCCAATATGGAGAGGTGTCGCGGAGGGCTGACCAGTGGGATTGGGCGGCGGCAAGGAAGGGGGCGTCATCGGGGGCTTCAAAGCCGAGGGCGCGGGCGACGGCGTGATCGTTCAGGGTGCCAAGATCCTCTTGCAGGGCCTTCAGCCGGGATACGAGGGCGTCTTGGGCGGGGCCGGGCCAGAGGGCGGTGAAATGGTCGCCAAGGTAGCGCAGGGTTTTCAGGGATTTGCGCAATTCGTGGCGGGTTTCGGGGGGCAGGGTCGTCAGGTCGGGGCCGAAACCCAGGCAGGTGTGCCAGGTTTTGTGCAGCGCCGTGGCGGCGAGGAGGGCCGCTGGGGCGTTGCGATGGGATTTGGTGCCGGGGCGGTGCCAGGATTTGGCGGCAAAGGCGCGGGTGATCTGGCCGCCCAGACGGGCGGCGCGGGCGGATGTCAGGTCGGCGCGGACCTGTGCCCGGGTTGCGGTGGCTGCGGCGTGCAGGTCGGGCTGGTTCATAGTCAGGGCCAACACATCGGCATCGCGGAGCGTGCCAAGGGTGCGGAAGGTGGCGCGCAGGGCGGTTTGCAGTTTAGCGTAAAGCGGTTTGGCGACGATGGGTTTGAATGCCGTCAGGGCGACCCGCGCCCGGCGCAGGGTCACGCGGGCCTTGTGCGGGCCTTCGGGATCGTCCGAGGTCATGACGCCGCGCAGGTGGCGGGCGAATTCGGTGGCACCAAGGGTCATCAGCAGGCGGATGGCAGCCTTGGCGGATGTCGTTGCGTCAACCTGTTCGGCCTTGGCCACCTGTTTCGCCCCTTTTGCCGCTTATGCGGCGAAAAGATGCGCCATGTCGGGATCAAAGCCAAGGCTTATGTCTTGGCCGATCGGGAAGTGGGCATCACGGGCAAGGGCCACAATCAGGTTGGAACCGTCGGTCAGGGTCGCCTCGATCACCGTTTCAGACCCCAGACGTTCGGTCAGGGCGACGCGGCCATGCAGGCGGCCGGCGGGATCATCGGGGTTCAGGTATTGCGGGCGCAGACCCAGCTTGGCCTTGCCACCGGCCACGATACCCGGATGGCGGATTTCGATGGAGGTGGGGTCAAGGGCGGCGTTGCGGACGGTGGCATGGGTGCCAGACACCTCGGTCACATCCACGGTCAGGAAGTTCATGGAGGGGCTGCCCAGGAAGCCTGCCACGAAAACGTTGTCGGGGCGGTGGTAGAGGTCCATCGGGCTGCCGATCTGTTGGACGAGGCCGTCTTTCAGGACAACGATCTTGTCGGCAAGGGTCATAGCCTCGACCTGATCGTGCGTGACATAGATCATCGTCGCGCCAAGCTGTTGGTGCAGCTTGCCAATTTCCATGCGCATGTCCATCCGCAGGGCGGCGTCCAGGTTGGACAGGGGTTCGTCGAACAGGAAGACCGCAGGTTTGCGCACGATGGCGCGGCCGATGGCGACGCGCTGACGCTGGCCGCCCGACAGTTGCGAGGGGCGGCGGTCCAGAAGGTGTTCCATTTGCAGGATGCGGGCGGCTTCGGCCACCTTGGCGTCCTTTTCCTCTTTGGAGGCACCCGAGATGGTCAGACCGAAGGCGACGTTTTCGCGGACGGTCATGTGCGGGAAGATGGCGTAGGATTGGAACACCATCGCCACGCCACGATCCTTGGGCGGCAGGTCGTTCACGACCTTGTCGCCGATGGTCAGGCTACCGGCCGAGATATCCTCCAGCCCCGCGATCATGCGCAGGAGGGTGGATTTGCCGCAGCCGGAGGGGCCGACGAAGACGACGAATTCGCCGTCTTCGATGGTGATGTCGACGCCCTTGATGACATGGGCTTGCCCGTAGGATTTCTTCAGGCCTTTGAGGGTGATGGCAGCCATGTCAGTCCTCCTTATGGACGGTCAGCAGGCCGTCGGGGCCTTGGGTGACGCGTTCGGGGTTCATTGTGTGGCCAAGGAACGTGGCGTGGCCAGAATCGGCAAAGCCCATGATGACAAGGCCGTCATCGGTTTCCAGAATGCGGGCGGCGTAGCGGCGGCAGGGGTCGTCGCCGTCAAGGAAGGGGCCAGCCGGGATGCGCCAAGGGCCGCGGGGGTGGTCGGCGATCAGGTAATGGGTGCCGGTGACAGGCTTTTCCGGGTTCGTGGCGCGGGTCTGGTTGGACCAGTGCTGTGCGGCGGTGCAGAACAGGCAGTACCAGTGGTCGCCGTACTGGAACACTTGCGGCACCTCGATCTGGCCATAGCCGCCGGTAAAGACGGGGGGGCGAAGGGTCCAGGTGAGGAGGTCGGGCGAGGTGGCAAAGCCTACTGCCCCACCGGCGTTGGGTTCGGGGATGCCAGGGGCGCGGGCGGTGAAGTACATCAGCCAGCCATCACTGTCGGGGTCGCGCATGACCCAAGGGTCGCGCATGGCGCGGTCGTGCCAGTGGCCGATCATGTGGTCTTTTTCGTAGGTGTCGGCATTGGGGCCGGTGATATCCAACGCCAGGCCGTCGCCCACGCGGGTCCAGTTGTGCAAGTCTGTCGAGGTGGCATGACCGATGCGCTGGTAAAGGGATTTTTCGGCAAGGCAGGTGCCGGTGTAGAAGAGGTGCCAGAGCCCGGCATCGTCGCGCACGACGGAGCCGGTCCAGGTGGTGCTGTCATCCCAGGCGGGGCCGTTGCGTTGGGGTTCAAACGTGGTGCCAAGGTCGGTCCAGTTGATCAGGTCCTTAGACGTCGCATGGCGCTGGGTGGCGCTGAGGTGGCGGGCGTCGGGGTCGATCAGGCTTTTGGGGGCTTGAAGGAAATAGCCGTGCCAGGTGTCGCCATCCTTGGCGTACCAGCTGTCCCAGAGCCAGGTGTCTTTGAGTGCGAAGACCATGTGTGGTGCCTTTCCTAGGTGTCGGTTCGGGGGCGGTCAGGAGCGGGGGCCAGCCCCCGCACCCCCGGGATATTTGGGCCAGAATGAAAGGGGGCGGGCGGTCAGCCCTTGACCCCTGTGGAGGCGAGGGAGGCGATGAAGGCCTTTTGCAGATAGAGGTAGAAGGCGAGCACCGGGATGGTGATGAGCGAGAGGTAGGCCATAACCTCGCCCCAGGCGATGTTGAGCTGGAAGAAGTATTGCAGGCCGACCATGACGGGGCGGTATTCTTCCTGCTGCACGACCATGAGGGGCCAGAGGTATTGGTTATACATCACCAGGAACTTCAGGATGGCGGCGGTGGCGAGGACGGGGCCGGAAAGCGGCATGACGATCTTGCGGTAGATCTGCCACCACGAGGCGCCCTCGACCCGTGCAGCCTCGATCAACTCGCCCGGCAGGTCTTTGAAATACTGGGCAAAGAGGTAGATCGTGAGGCCGTCGGCGATGAAGGGGATGATCTGAACACGGTAGGAGTTGAGCCAGCCCCAGGTCAGCCCGTCAAACCCGATCCAGGGCATTTTGGAGGCGAGGAGGAGGAGCGGGATGGCGATGGTTTCAAACGGGACGATCAGGGTGGCCAGGATGATGGTGAAGGCCAGTTTGCGGCCGCGCCATTCCATGAAGGTGAAGGCGAAGCCTGCGGTTGAACACAGGAACAGCGACAGCACGACCGTGACGACGGTGACGAGGACCGAGTTGAAGATGAAGACGCCGATCGGCGCGCGTTCAAACGCCTCGAAGTAGTTGTTGAAGGAGAGGTCACCGACCGGCAGGAAGGCGCGGACGTTGCCTGAATCGAGCAGCAATTGCTGGTCGGGCTTGAACGAGGACATCACCATGAAGACGAGCGGAAAGGCGAACATCACCGCGATCAGCACCAAGAGGAGATAGCGCAGAAACAGTCGCAGGCCGTGATTGTCGTTGCTTTGCATCATTTTGCCCCTTTGTCGCGGGTGAGCCAGCGTTGGATCAGCGATACAGACAGCACGATCACGAAGAGGATGACCGAGATGGCCGAACCGCCCGAGATGTCCTGTTTGCCATAGCCGCGTTCGATGGCCTGGAAGACGATGGTTTGGGTGCTGTCCAGGGGGCCGCCCTTGGTCATCACGTTGATCTGGGAGAAGAGGCCAAAGGCCTGCATGGTGATGACGATGAACACCAGAACGGCGGTGTTTTTCAGCCCCGGCCAGGTGATGTAGCGAAACACCTGCCATTTCGACGCGCCCTCGATCGCCGCAGCCTCGTATAGGGTGGGCGAGATGGTTTGCAGGCCGGAGAGCCAGATCACCATGTGAAAGCCGACCGCCTGCCATATCGACATGGCGATCACGGCGCCCATGGCGGTGGAGGTTTCGCCAAGCCAGTTCACGGGCTGGAACGCGCCGAAGGTCAGGGCGGAAAGGATGTTGTTCAACAGGCCGTTGTTGCCGTCATAGATGATGCGCCACAGGATGGCGACGACGACGATCGAGACGACGACGGGCATGAAATAGATGGTTCGGAAGAAGTTGATGCCGCGCAACTTCTGGTTGATCAAGAGGGCAAGGCCGAGGGCGAGGCCACCTTGCAGCGGGGCCACGATGATCACAAAAAGGAACGTGTTGACGATGGCCGTCATGAACACCACGTCGCGGGCCAGCACATAGGTGATGCTGTCACCGCTGGTGCCGAAGTTGAACCATTCGCGCATGCCGGCATACTGCGGATAATCGGGGTTGTTGCGGGTGATGCTGCGGACCGTGGGGAATTCGGGCGCGCCGTCCTTCATCTGGATGGCACCGGAGGCGTCCTTGATCGGTTCAAGGGTCAGGATGCCAAGGCCAAGGAGCGAGCGGTAGTTGTCGAACCCGGTGAATTCGGTGGGGTTGGGCGAGATCAGCCGTTGGTTGGTGAAGCTGAGGCCGAAGGCAAAGAAGAACGGCAAGAGGATGAAGCCGAAGATCAGGGCGATAGACGGACCAGCCATCAGCCAGCCAGAACGGTTCGAGACTGTGAACTTGGAGGCCATGACTTGCGTCCTTTGAAATGGGGGGCAGTTCTTTGGGCGAAGGGCAGCGGGCTGCCCTTCGCGGGATCAGGTTCGGGCGCCAGTCGGGAGGGGACCGGCGCCCGGTTCTGATCAGTGGCCGTAGCCGCCGTTCTTTTCGATGTCGGCGTTGATTTCGTCGGTGGCGGCGTCAAGCGTTGCACCCACGTCAGCACCGTTGGCGATGTCAGCCAGCGCCTTTTCGAAGATCTTGGCCATGACCGGGTAGCCGGGCGTGACCGGACGCAGAACGCCCTGACGGTTGGACAGTTCGAAGAACGGCTCCAGCGGGCCACCGGCCTTGTAGTTGTCGGTCAGTGCGGCAGCTTCGGCAGTTGCCGGGATCAGACCCAGACCCTTGGAGAAGCGCGCCAGGTTGGCCGGGTTCAAAGCGAACTGGATGAACGCATTGGCACCTTCCGGGTGCTTGGAGGTGGCCGAGACGGACAGCTGCCACGAGGCGGCGCCGATCTTGGAACCCGTGCCCAGGTCCGGTGCGGGCAGGAACACAACGTCGTCAAACGCTTCCAGCGCGCCCAGTGCGGCCCAGTTGCCGTTCCACGAGAAGGCGTATTTGCCAGCGGCAAAGCCCGAATCGCGGTCAGCGCCGTCTTGGGTGGCCTGAGCGTAGCCGCCGGTGAACAGACCCTGCCACCAAGCGCCGAATGCCATCGCGGCTTCGCCGTTCAATGCGCCTTCAGCGGTTTTGTAGGTGGTGCGGTCGATCATGTCGCCGCCGAAGGACTGCAGGAAGGGCGAGAAGGCATAGGGGAACCATTCGCCGTTCCAAGCCATGCCCAGATCGAGAGCGTATTCGAACTTGCCCGAATTCT
>CAMDHB010000233.1 GCA_945897655.1 Pseudorhodobacter antarcticus | reverse complement strand
TTGCCCCCGAACACCCCTTTCCGGCGGCCCGCATCGATGCGGTGGCTGTCTATACCGACCTGATCAGCCGGGGCCGTGTGGCGGTGGCGGGCGAATCTGCCGGTGCGAACCTGACATTGGCCCTGCTGAGCCAGATCACCACGATGCCGCACGCCGTGGCGCTGATGTCCCCCTGGTGCGACCTGACCCATCAGGGTGACACGATCACCACGCTGGACGGCATTGACCCCTCGCTCGACTACCCGCATCAGTTGCGTCATATGGCCCAGGGATATGCGGGCGGGCGACTCTTGAATGACCCCGAAATCTCGCCCCTCTACGCCCCGGTTCAGGGCTTTCCGCCCACCATCATCACCACCGGCACCCGCGATCTGCTGCTCAGCGACAGCGCCCGCCTGTCCACCAAACTGCGCGCCGCGGGGGTGACCGTGGACCTGCGCGTGTTCGAAGGCATGTGGCATGTGTTCGAATACTATCCCGACCTGCCCGAGGCCGAACTTTCCACCCGCGGCATTGCCGAGTTTCTGACCCAACACCTGACCTGAAAGCCCCCCCATGACCCTGCCCATCAAATTCGCCGCCACCGGCCCCGAAGGCTGGATGCAATCGCCCGATGTGGCGCTGGACACCGCAACCCTGCTGGAAGGCGTGCCTTACGGGCGCGACCACGCCTATTACACGAATGACGCCGTGCCGGTGAAGGCGGGGATCTGGCGGTCGACACCTTATGTCGAATCCTACGAAAGCTATCCCTGTGACGAGTTCATGGTGGTGCTGGAGGGCAGCGTGACCTTGGAGTCCGATGGGTTTTCGCAGACCTACCGGAAGGGTGATTCTTTCCTTCTCCCTAAGGGCTTTCACGGTATCTGGCGGCAGACCGAACCCATGCTGAAATACTATGTGCTGATCGGCTAAGGCATGGACGCGGGCACCTATGACTATGTGATCATCGGCGCGGGGTCTGCCGGGTCGGTGCTGGCGAACCGTCTGGGCGAGGACGCGAAGCTGCGGATACTGGTGTTGGAGGCGGGGGGCAGCGACCGGGCGATCACGGTGCAGATGCCGGCGGCGCTGTCGATCCCGATGAACTCGACCCGGTTCAACTGGGGCATGAAGACCGAACCCGAACCGGGGCTGGATGGCCGGCGGGTGAACCTGCCACGCGGCAAGGGGCTTGGCGGGTCATCGTCCATCAACGGCATGTGCTATGTCCGCGGCAACCCGATGGATTATGAGCTGTGGGAGGCTTTGGGCGCCACCGGCTGGCACTGGGCCAACGTGTTGCCCTATTTCCAGCGGATGGAGGGTGTGCGCGGCGGCGGGCCGTTGCGCGGGGTGGATGGTCCCTTGAAGGTGACGCGGGGGCCGGAGACGAACCCGCTTTACCACGCCTTTGTGCAGGCGGCGGGGGCGGCGGGATACCCGATCAGCCCCAACATGAACGAACGCCAGCATGAGGGCTTTGGCCCGATGGAGATGACGGTGGACGACGGCGTGCGCTGTTCGGCGGCCCGCGCCTATCTGCGCCCCGCGATGGCGCGCGGCAATGTGCGGGTCATCACCGGGGCGCTGGTGGAGCGTGTGTTGTTTGAGGGCACCCAGGCGGTGGGCGTGGCCTTCACGGTTGGCGGTGTGGCCCAACAGGCGCAGGCGGGGCGCGAGGTGATCCTGTCGGCGGGGTCGATCATGTCGCCGGTGATCCTGAAACGGTCGGGCATCGGGCCTGCGGGCGAATTGGCGTCGCATGGGATTGCGGTTCTGGCCGACAGGGCGATGGTGGGCGAAAACCTGATGGACCATCTGGAACTGTATCTGCAACAGGAATGCACGCAGCCCGTGTCGCTGTACCCGACGCAAGGGCTGCTCGCCAAGGCGCGGATCGGGGTGGAGTGGTTGCTGACGCGCCGGGGCTTGGGGGCGACCAACCATTTCGAGAGCGGCGGTCATGCCCGCAGCCGGGCGGGGATTGTCTATCCTGATATCCAGTTCCACTTCCTGCCCCTGGCGATATCCTATGACGGCAAATCGCTCGCCTCGGGCCACGGCTTTCAGGTCCATGTCGGCACGAAACGGTCCAAGAGCCGGGGCTGGGTGCGGCTGCGGGATGCGAAGGCTGACAGTTTGCCACGGGTGCAGTTCAACTACATGACCCATCCCGATGACTGGCTGGAGTTTCGCGCCTGCATCGCCCTGACCCGCGAGATCTTTGCCCAAGGGCCGCTGGCCCCCTTTGCCGGGCGCGAGTTGGCGCCGGGGGATCAGGACATTGACAGCTTCATCAAGCGCAAGGTCGAAAGCGCCTATCACCCCTGCGGGACTTGCCGGATGGGGGAAGGGTCGGAGTTTGTGACCGACCCTGAAGGGCGGGTGCGGGGCGTTTCAGGGCTGCGAGTGGTGGATGCGTCCCTGATGCCACAGGCGACGGCGGGCGATCTGAACGCGCCGACGATCATGCTGGCCGAGCGTTGCGCCGATCTGATCCGGGGGCAGAGCCTTGGGCCTGCCGAGGATGCGCCACTGTTGGCCAGTGCCGATTGGGCCGGGGTCCAGCGGGCATCAACGGTTGCGCGGGATTATGCGACCGACCGGGCGGCACTGCGCGAGGCGCTGCTGGCAAACGCGCTCAGCTGATGTGCAGGGTGACCTTGCCAGTCGTCTGACCGCTTTCCAGATACTCATGCGCCGAGGCGACATCCTCCAGCGCAAAGGTGGCGGAGTGGCGGACGGTCAGTTGCCCCGAGGCGACCAGCGCCAAGGCCTGCCGCAGGATATCGGCTTGTGCGGCCAGACGGGCGGTCAGGCCTTTCCACATCGGCGTCAGCATCATCACGTTGTGGACGGTCAGGTTCAGGTTATAGGCTGTCTGATCGGCATCATCGCCGGGCAGGCCCATCAGTGTGACCAGACGGCCGTAGGGCGCCATCGCGGGATAGGTTTTCAAGAGAGTCTCGGCCCCGGCATTGTCAAAGGCCACCTGCAAGCCGCCGGACCAATCCAAGGCGGCAGCAGCGAAATCCGTCTCGCGGTAGTTGATGGTCAGTTCGGCCCCCAAACTACGGGCAATGCGGGCCTTTTCGGGCGAACTGACCGTTGCCGCCACCCGCGCGCCACGCAGGGCGGCCAGTTGTACGGCCAGATGGCCCGTGCCACCAGCGCCGCCGTGGATCAGCACAAACTCCCCCGACTGCACTGCGGCGCGGTCGTAAAGCGATTCCCATGTCGTGATCGCAACCAGCGGCAGGGCGGCGGCGGTCAGGTCATCGACCCCATCCGGCACAAGGGCCAGTTGCGCGGCGGGCACCACAGCCGCCTCAGCATAGGTGCCCATCGTGCCGCCAATTCCGCCGTTGCAAAAGCAGACCCGGTCGCCCACGGCCAGACCCGTCACGCCCGAGCCAACAGCGGCCACCACGCCCATTCCGTCATGGCCCAGCACGAAGGGCGCATCCGACGCCAGATACCCGCCCAACTGCCGAAAGAACACATCCGCCGGGTTCAGTGCCGCCGCCTTCAGCGTGACCAGCACATCCTGCGGCCCGGCAGGCCAGCCGAGGTCCACATCCTGCGCCTGAAACACCCCAGGGCCCCCCAAGGCGGTTGCCACCATTGCCTTGATCTTCACCTTGCGACCTTTCGAAGTTGGCGGATGTACCACAGCATGATCAGCGTCAGGCACAAAAACCCCGTGCAAGCCAGAATGACCGAGGCGACGGCCAGCCGTGGCGTGCCCGCTGACCGCAGGCTTAACCACATCAACACCGGCAGGGTCTGCGTGTCGCGGTCGGTCAGGAACAGCGCCATCACAAACTCGTTCAACGAAATCACAAAGGCGAACAGGACCGAGGAGATCACCCCGGTTGACACCATCGGGATCACCACCTCGAAAAACGTGCGGACCGGGGGCGCACCCAGATCCTGCGCCGCCTCGACCACGCGGTTGTCGATGGTGCGAAAGGTCGCCTCCATCAGCATGAAGACCAAGGGCATCGCCCACAGCGCATGGGCAATCATCACCAACCCGCGTGAGCCGTAGATGTTATACCCGGCAATCTCGACCCCGCCAAAGGCGATGGCCACGCCCAGACCCAGCACAACACCCGGCATGAACAGGGGCATCATGATCAGCACGTAAAGTGCGGATTTCATCGGGAAATCATAGCGTTCAAACGCCCAGGCGGCCAGGATGCCGGACGTCGTGGCAATCACCGCCGTGCCAAGCGCGATGATGAAGGAGTTCACCAGCGCCTCGGTCCATTGCGGGCTGCCAAAGAAATCGCTGTACCATTTCACCGACCAGACCTTGATCGGAAACCGGATCTGCGAGGCGTCGTTGAACGACATCACCAGCGTCACCAGAATGGGGATCAGGATATAGGCCACGATGAAAATGGTGAAGGCCAGCGTCAGAACGCGGAACACCGTGGGTTCCATCGACCTGCGGGTAAGGGGGGTGCTGGCGTCAGACATGCAGCGTCGCCCGCTTTGCACTCAGCGACCGGGTAAAGATGATCACCACGGCAACGCCCACCACCAGCACCATCGACAGTGCCGAGGCCGAGGGCCAGTTGCTGCGGCCAAGCATTTGTTCCTGAATGAGAAAGCCCATCGTCCACAGCGTATCCGGCCCAAGGGCCGAGGGCGTGGCATAGGTGCCCATCGTCCAGATGAAGCTTTGCGAAAATGCTACCAGCAACCCGCTGCGGGTCAGCGGCAACAAAACCTCGCGGAAGGTCACCAAGGGCGATGCGCCAAGGTCGGCCCCGGCCTCCAGCATCCGCTTGTCCAGACCGTCCAGAATCGACAAGAGGATGAAGAAGCAGAAGGGCAGCGTGACATAGACCAGCCCGACGAAGGCCGCGAATTCGGTGTACATGAGGCTGATCTTTTCTGTGATCAGCCCCGAACTCATCAACGCAAAGCTGAGAAGCCCGTTCTTGGGGAAGAACATCCACCAGCCAAAGATGATGGCGATTTCCGAGATCAGCAGCGGGCAAAGGGCCAGCCCCACGAACAACAGCCGCCAGCGGGCCGGTTTCAGCCAGACCAGCATGGCAAAGGCATAGCCGATCACCACCGTGGCGACCGAGGCCATCAGGGACAACTGCACCGTGGTCCAGATGGCGGTCGTGAACACCTCGTTCGACAATAGGTTTGCATAGTGTTCAAAGGTAAAGCCGGGGGTGTAAAGTTTGGCCCCCTCATGCAGGTTGAAGCTCATCCGCGCCATATAGGCGGTGGGCAGGCCAAAGAAGATCAGCACGATGATCAGCGCGGGCAGCATCAAAAGCCAGGGCGCTGCCGCCTTTTGCCGGGCCAGTTTGGCGCGGGCGGCGATGTAGGTGGCCTCGCTCACCGGAACACCCGCATGTCGGCAGTCAGCCAGCCCAGATCGATCAGTGAACCGGGGGCCAGCGTCATGGCACCGGCATGATCGGCGAAGATTTCAACGGCACCCGCCTGGAGGTGATAGCGGTTGGTGTCACCCAGAAACTCGACAAACTTGACCTGCGCCTTCAGGCGGTTGGGCAGGGCCAAAGCCTCGTCACCCATGCGCAGGCGCGAGGGGCGGATGTAGATGCGCGCGTCACCGGGGGCCAGGGCGGTTTCCAGGGTCAGGTCCAGCGGTGCGTCTGTGGCGTTCACACGCAGGCAGCAGCTTTCCCCGATGAAGGTATAGACAAACTCGCTGGACGGGTTGTTGAAGATGGTATGGGGCGTGTCGATCTGTTCGATGCGGCCGTTGCGCATGACGGCGACGCGGCTGGACATGGCCATAGCCTCGCCCTGATCATGGGTCACGTAGATCGCGCTGAATTTCAACGTGTCATGCAGGTTCTTGATCTCGGCCCGCAGTT
>CAMDHB010000232.1 GCA_945897655.1 Pseudorhodobacter antarcticus | reverse complement strand
TCAGCCCCCGATATCCGCGATGCCAAACGGCTGGTCGTCAAGATCGGTTCCGCCCTGCTGGTTGACCGCGCGACGGGGCTGAAACAGGCTTGGCTCTCCGCCTTAGCGATGGATGTGGCCGAGGCCAAGACGCGCGGCACCGATGTGGTGCTGGTGTCGTCCGGCTCAATCGCCTTGGGCCGCAAGGTGCTGGGCCTGCCCGACGGCCCCCTGCCCTTGGAACAATCCCAAGCCGCCGCTGCCGTGGGGCAGATCCGGCTGGCGCGGGCGTATGAGGAGGTTCTGGCGCCACATGGCATCACCACCGGCCAGGTTCTGGTCACGTTGGAGGATACCGAGGATCGCCGCCGCTACCTGAACAGCCGCGCCACGATGGAAACGCTGCTGGGTCTGGGCGTTGTGCCCATCGTCAACGAAAACGATACCGTGGCAACCGATGAGATCAGGTTTGGCGACAATGACCGGCTGGCGGCGCAGATCGCGGTGACAGTCGGGGCAGATCAACTGATCCTGCTATCGGATGTCGACGGCTTCTATTCTGCCAATCCCAAGGAAGACCCCACCGCCCAACGCTTTGATCTGGTTGAAACAATCACCCCCACGATCGAGGCGATGGCCGGGGATGCGATTTCTGGCATCTCCAGCGGCGGGATGAAGACCAAACTTCTGGCCGCCAAGACCGCCGTTGCCGGCGGCTGTGCGATGGCGATCATGGAAGGGTCGGTGCTGCGCCCCCTCACCGCGCTGGCCAAGGGCGCTAACCGCACCTGGTTCGTGGCACATTCCGATCCGCAACTGGCGCGCAAACGCTGGATCAATGCAATGAAACCCCGGGGCGAGTTGCGGCTGGATGCGGGGGCGGTCAAGGCGCTGCTGGCAGGCAAGTCCCTTCTGCCCGCTGGTGTGACAACCGTCACCGGCACCTTTGGCCGGGGCGACCCGGTGGCCATTCTGGACCCGGTGGGCAATGTGCTGGGCAAGGGCTTGGTGCGTTATACGGCGGCCGAGGCCAAGGCGATTGCCGGGCATCGGTCGGGTGAGATTGTCGCGATTCTGGGCTATGAGGGTCGGGCCGCATTGGTTCACCGCGATGACATGGTGATTTGAGGGAACGGCATGGACGGGCACATTTCTGATCTGATGGTCGACATCGGCACCAAGGCCCGCGCCGCTGCGGCGGAACTGGCCTACGCCAGCCAAGAGCGGAAATATGCCGCACTGATCGGCGCCGCGCATCAGATCTGGGCCCGGCGGCAAGACATTCTGGACAGCAATTACGAAGATCTGGCCTATGCTGCCGACAAGGGCCTGTCAGCCGCGATGATCGACCGATTGACGCTGGACGACCGGCGTATCAGCGGGATGGTCGATGCCCTGCGCGCCATAGCCGAGCAGCCCGATCCCGTAGGGCGGGTTCTGGCGGAATGGGACAGGCCGAATGGCCTGCACATTCAACGCGTTGCAACGCCTTTGGGCGTGGTTGGCGTCATCTATGAAAGCCGGCCCAATGTGACCGCAGATGCCGGGGCCTTGTGCCTGAAGGCGGGCAATGCCGTCATCCTGCGCGGCGGGTCGGACAGTTTCCACACCTCCACCGCCATCCATGAGTGCATGGCCACTGGCCTGCGGCAAGCGGGCCTGCCTGAAGCCGCCATCCAGTTCATCCCGACGCAGGACCGCCAACTTGTCACCGACATGCTGCGCGCCACCCAATACATCGACGTCATTGTGCCCCGTGGCGGCAAGGGTTTGGTGGGTCTGGTCCAGCACGAGGCGCGGGTGCCCGTGTTCGCCCATCTGGAGGGGATTTGCCACGTCTACGCCGACCGCGACGCCGATCTGGAACAGGCGCGGGCGGTTGTCCTGAACTCCAAAACCCGGCGCACCGGAATTTGCGGGGCGGCGGAATGCCTGCTGATCGACTGGCAGTTCTACACCAAACATGGTGCCGTGCTGATTGAGGACCTTCTGAAAGCTGGGGTCGAGGTGCGGACCGAAGGCGAGCTTTTGAAGGTGCCGGGCACCGTGCAGGCGCAACCCGATGATTTTGGACGGGAATTTCTGGACAAGATCATTGCCGCCAAACTGGTGGATGGCGTGGACGAGGCGATTGCCCATATCCGCCGCTATGGCAGCCAGCACACCGAAAGCATTCTGACCCAGAACGACGCCACGGCCGCACGGTTCTTTCAGCGGCTCGATTCGGCTATACTGATGCGCAACGCCTCAACCCAATTTGCCGATGGCGGCGAGTTTGGCATGGGTGGCGAGATTGGCATTGCGACGGGCAAGCTGCATGCACGCGGCCCGGTTGGGGCCGAACAGTTGTGCAGTTTCAAATACCTGGTGACAGGGCACGGCACGGTGCGCTGAACCGGCATCGGGTCAGGCTTCGTCCTTGCTCAGCAATCCAAACTTGCGCAATTTGACATACAGCGACTGCCGCGACAGCCCTAGCATTTCGGCTGCGGCGACACGGTTGTTGCGTGTCAACTCAACCGCGGTCTGAATGCACATCTTTTCAACGACATCCGTCGTTTCGCCCACAATGTCTTTCAGCGTCGACGACCCGACCAACTCCATCACGCCGCGCATTCCGTCATCCGACTGCGACACACCCCGGCGCAGGGATTCAGGCCGCCCAGCGTCGCGGATCACCATCACAAAACCGGGCTTTGGCCGGTCGCCCAGGAAAGTCGTGGAGATTTCGACATTGACCTGACCGTCGAACTGGGTCGAAAGCTTGGTCGCGAACATGCGCAACTGGCCGGAACGGCGGGCATTTTCAACCATCACGCGCAGATCGACCGACCCTCGCGCCAGGAACTCGGCCAAGGATTTGCCGCGAACCGACCCAAGGCCGGGGCTGTCCACCAGACGCAGGAACGAATCGTTCGCCGCCTCGATATGCCCCTCCGAATCCAGAAAGACGATCCCATCCACGCCCTCATGGAACAGGCGCAACATGTTCTCGCCTACGGCATCGGGCGTCGAATTGGCATCGCTGGCGGCCTCAATCCGGCACAGCAGCAACCGCTCCCCCGCCGCGCGGAACAAGGTGGGCACCAGGTTCAGACGGCGCTGTGACCGCCGCGCCTGCAACTCAACCGGCGAAACCGATCCAGCAGCCGCAACATTGGTCAGGCTTTCCAGAAACTCGCCGCGTCTGCGACCTTCAAACTCTTGCGCAATCGGCGCGCCAAGCAAATCTTGCCGGGCCCCGCCCAACATCACCGCCGCAGCGGTGTTCAAATCAGTGATTCGCCCCGAATTGGTGCCAACCAGCATGACCGCATCGCGCGTCGCCTCCATCAGGACGCGGTAGCGCGTATCCATCTCGCGCTGGCTTTCATAGTCGCGCTCCAACGCAAGTTGCGCCATGACAAGCTGCTGCTGCATTTCAGCAATCGGCCGCAGGTCGCGCCCCAGCATCAGGATCGAATTGTCCGTTCCCAACTTGTGCAGCGAATACCGGATCGGAAACTCCCACAACGTATCGTCGACATGGTTCAGCTCGACCGCTTTAGTGGCCGAACTGGCCGCCATGCTGGCCAATCGCCGCTTCAGCTTTTCGGCGCTTTCCGGGCTCAGAACCTCGGAAACCGGTCGTCCCAGCCAATGCGACAGCATGCCAAAAGATCGGTGGTGAGGGTTGACGAGGACGGAAGCGATACTACCTTCCTCGGCGACGAGCAGAGAAATGTCTGCTGCCGTCGAAATGATCTCGGACAGAAGTTCCGGATCAATCAACGGCACGGTACCATTCAGCAGGGTCTTGCTGTCAGTTTTCACGGGGCGTGTACTACCTTCGTCGCCCCTCCCAGATCAGCGGGAACAGCGGTGTGTCAAGCGCGTTTCAATACGCAAAAGTCGTCGAATTTAAGTCCAAGAGCCTCTAGCGCCACTCCGATGTCGTTCGTTGAAAGATCCGCACCGGTAATGGATGCTGGGTCATTCACCTTGGTCATGATCGCACCACCGATGATCACCGGCAAGTGGGCGATCCCGATTGACTTGATGAATGACACAAGTTTGCGCACGGTGTCCAGCTTCTCTTCACCGGCGACCGAAACCATGACCCCGTCAAAGGCACGTTCTGCCACCAGGCTGCGCAATTCCTCGTGGCTTGGCGCAATCCGCAGGCAGACCGAAATTCCAAAGCGACGCATCTGCGACATGGCAACCAGCGGCCCCAAGGTGTGCTGCTCACTATTAGGAATTATCAATAAAACCGAGCCACTACCGGCGTCGCCAGCCCTGTCCGCCGCCCAGGCGGACCCTATTTCCCGCAACAGGCTTTGCAGCCGGGCCACCGCGATGGTCACCTCCATCCAGCTCAGCTCATCATCCAGCCAGTCTTCGCCCATCTTCCGCGCGGCGATCGGAATGTAGATATCCGCCAAAGCCGCCGCAGACACACGAGATCGGCGCATTTCCGCCAACAGCGCCGAGAATCGGTCATCCCCACCCTTCAATGCCGCAGCAATCAAGCTGACAACGACGGTCTCACGCGGCTCGGTAGATGACTTGACGTTTCTCTCGGCCAAAAGCGACACCACTTGAGATGCGAAATTTATCACTCCGTCGCTGTCAGGAGAGGCTGCGCCTCTGCTGTTCGTTTGGTATTCTTGCATGTCCCGGCCCCTCAACCAATGACAGCATATCAGGCCGCTCCATAACCAAGCCTGACCAGCTCCATTCCTGTTACAAAGGTTGACCAAGTGCTGCAAGTTGTCAAAGAAAATTGACAGCCCTCAACCCGACGAACCGCCCATTTTCCGACAAATCATTGATTTTCATCTAGTTTATATTTCGTCAAGTTGCGCCGCCCTTTGCGGCAGATGTCAACCAAAACACTGTGTGTCAACTTAAGTACTGTAAGTTTATGTTGACACTTCTTAGCCCACACAGCTAGTCTTGCCTCAGGACAGAAACCTCGAAGGGTCCCGATGGAAAGCCTGCGCAGTCATACAAAAGCCCGAAAGCCGCTTTACACGGCGGATGAACGTGCCCGCCGTGATGCAACTGTATGGACTTTGGTGCAGGGCATTCTGGCTCCCCTGCAGTTCGTAGCCTTCGCCGTTTCTCTGGTCCTGGTGCTGCGCTACCTGGCCTCGGGGGATGGCTATGTGGCTGCCACCATATCCATCCTGATCAAGACACTTTTCCTGTACGTGATCATGATCACCGGGGCGATCTGGGAAAAGGTCGTTTTCGGCCAATACCTGCTTGCACCGGCGTTTTTCTGGGAAGACGTGTTCAGTTTCGCGGTGATAGCCCTGCACACGGCCTATCTTTTCGGCCTGTTGACCGGGGTCCTGACCCCGACCGAATTGATGTATCTCGCCCTTGCGGCCTATGCCACCTATGCCGTCAATGCCGCGCAATTCATCCTCAAGTTGCGTGCGGCGCGGCTCGATATGGCGGTGCGCACATGACCGCCGCCCCCCTGTCGCAAGGCTGCGTCGACACGCCTGTTCTCAAGGAACGCGGCCAGCGCGAGGTGTTCTGCGGCCTGACCGGTATCATCTGGCTGCATCGCAAGATGCAGGATGCTTTCTTCCTGGTTGTGGGTTCCCGCACCTGCGCCCACCTGCTGCAATCTGCCGCAGGGGTGATGATCTTCGCCGAACCCCGATTCGGTACGGCGATTCTCGAAGAAAAGGATCTCGCCGGTCTGGTTGATTCGCAAACCGAGCTTGACCGCGAGGTTGACCGCCTTCTGGCCCGCCGCCCCGACATCCGCCAATTGTTCCTCGTCGGCTCCTGCCCGTCCGAGGTGATCAAGCTTGACCTGCACAAGGCGGCCGAACGCATGTCGGTCAAGCACGCCCCCCATGTCCGCGTGCTGAACTATTCCGGCTCGGG
>CAMDHB010000231.1 GCA_945897655.1 Pseudorhodobacter antarcticus | reverse complement strand
GTACCGCCGCGGACCTCTTTGCGACCTATGCCCAGACCTATCCTGGTGGGGCGTTAGCCCAAAAGGCGGGCGTGTTGCGGGGCGATGCGTTGACGCAGATGGGCGATACGGCCAAGGCGGCACGGGCCTATCTGGATGCGTTTTCAGGCGCGCCTGAGGGGGAGATGGCTGGGCAGGCATTGACCAAGCTGGGGCAGTCACTGGGCAAGCTGGGCCAGACGCCCGAGGCCTGTGTGACGCTGGCCGAGGTGGGCAAGCGGTTTCCGGGCAGCCCGGATGAGGGTGCAGCCGTGGTTGCGATGCAGGGTTTGGGTTGCCCTTGACCGACGGGCTGCGGGCGCGGTTCCTGGAGGGCGTGCGCCCCTGGCTGGCCGCCGGGGGAGTTTCATCCCCCCCAGTTAGGATAATTGAGCCGAGTGAAAAGGCGGCGCTTCTGGCCCTTGCCGTGTCAGGCGGCGGGGACAGCATGGCGATGCTGCATCTGGCGACCGGGTTGCCGGTGCGGGTTGTGACGGTGGATCATGGCTTGCGCCCTGAAGCTGCGGCCGAGGCGGCGGGGGTTGGCAGGGTTTGCGCCGATCTGGGACTGCCGCATGAAATCTTGCACTGGCATTGGGACGAGCGGGGCAACCTGCAGGACGCGGCGCGGCGTGGGCGGCGGGCGGTGATTGCCAGATGGGCGCAGGGTGCCGGGGTCGGCGCTGTGGCCCTGGCCCATACGCAAGACGATCTGGCGGAAACCTTTGTGATGCGTCTCGCGCGGGGGGCGGGAGTGGATGGCCTGGCGGCGATGGTGCCGCAATGGGACGAAGGCGGGGTGACCTGGCTGCGGCCTTTGCTGGGCACCTCACGCGCCGAATTGCGGGCGTATCTGCGCGCTGTTGGCGGGACCTGGGTGGAGGACCCGTCGAATGACAATCTGCGCTTTGACCGGGTGAAGGTGCGCAAGGCCTTGGCGGTTCTGGGTCCCTTGGGCGTGACGTCAGAGCGTCTGGCCGAGGTCGCGGGCCATCTTGCGGAGGCGCGGGCGGCGTTGGAGGCGGCGACGGACCAGGTGGCAGGGCAGGCACTGGTGGAGGTCGCAGGAGCGGTGCGGGTTGATAGGGCGGTGCTGGCCGGGGCGGCGCCTGAGGTGCAACGGCGGCTGGTGCTGCGGGTGATTGGTGGGATTGTACCCGATTTCTATGCTCCACGCGGGGCGGCGGTGCAGGCATTGCTGGGGCGGCTGTTGGCAGGGCAGGGTGGCATGCTGGCCGGATGCCGGTTCCAGGTGATGCGCGGGCTGCTTTGGGCTTACCGCGAGGGGCGGGCGGTGGCGGGGTTGGTTTCGTCGCCGGGCGAGGTGTGGGATGGCCGATGGTGCCTGACGGGACCCGCAGGGCATGAGGTGCGCGCCTTGGGGGCAGGTTTGGCGCTGTGTCCGGACTGGCGGGCGGTGGGCGTGCCGCGGGGGGCGCTGATGTCCGGGCCTGCGTTGTGGCAGGGGTCAACCCTGATCGCGGCCCCACAGGTGGGCTTGATCCCGCCGGGCGGCGCGATTTCGCTTTTCCCTGTGCGACAGATGCAACATTCGGCGTTATCGCATTGAACCGGCCATACGAATGTCTATCTTGTCGCGTAATGGCTGTTCCGCCAAGGCTTGTGCGCCCGCAAAAGATGTGGCGCTTTAAGGAGTTTGTTCGTGGGTAATGCTCGCAACATCGCATTCTGGGTTGTTTTGCTGCTGTTGGTCCTTGCGTTGTTCCAGATGTTCAATTCTGGCACCAGCACCGCTACGCAGACGCTGCCCTATTCCGATTTCATCGCACGGGTTGATGCCGGTGATGTGAAAGCGGTTGAGTTGGACGGAGAAAAGGTGCGCATAACCGCGACGGATGGCACGCAATATGTGACGATCCGTCCGACGGGTGAGCAGGTGACGGACAAGCTGCTGGCAAAGGGCGTGATCATTCAGGCCCGTCCGCAGGAACAATCGGGGCTGATCAGCGTTCTGCTGGGCTATCTGCCGTTCTTGCTGCTGATCGGCGTGTGGATCTATTTCATGAATCGCATGCAGGGTGGCGGCAAAGGCGGGGCGATGGGCTTTGGCAAAAGCCGGGCCAAGTTGCTGACTGAAAAGCATGGCCGCGTGACGTTTGACGACGTGGCGGGCATTGACGAGGCCAAGGAAGAGCTGGAAGAGATCGTGGAATTCCTGCGCAATCCGCAGAAGTTCTCGCGTCTGGGCGGCAAGATTCCGAAGGGCGCGCTGCTGGTTGGCCCGCCCGGCACCGGTAAGACGCTGCTGGCCCGCGCCATCGCGGGCGAGGCGGGTGTGCCGTTCTTCACCATCTCGGGTTCCGACTTTGTCGAAATGTTCGTGGGTGTGGGTGCGTCCCGTGTTCGCGACATGTTCGAGCAGGCGAAAAAGAATGCGCCCTGCATCGTGTTCATTGACGAGATTGACGCCGTTGGCCGGGCGCGTGGCGTGGGCATGGGCGGCGGCAATGATGAGCGTGAACAGACGCTGAACCAGTTGCTGGTCGAGATGGACGGTTTTGAGGCGAACGAGGGTGTGATCATCGTCGCGGCCACCAACCGCCGTGACGTGCTGGACCCTGCCTTGCTGCGTCCGGGCCGGTTTGACCGCCAGATCCAGGTGCCGAACCCCGATATCA
Source organism: Pseudorhodobacter antarcticus (assembly GCA_945897655.1). Taxonomy (GTDB): domain Bacteria; phylum Pseudomonadota; class Alphaproteobacteria; order Rhodobacterales; family Rhodobacteraceae; genus Stagnihabitans. The sequence continues at coordinate 3,249 of CAMDHB010000231.1, read as the reverse complement.
AGGGGCGTGAAAAGATCCTGACGGTGCATGCCCGCAAGGTGCCGGTGGGTGCTGATGTGGACCTGCGGATCATCGCGCGCGGTTGTCCGGGCTTTTCGGGTGCCGATCTGGCGAACCTGGTGAACGAGGCTGCGCTGATGGCCGCCCGCATGGGACGGCGCTTTGTCACCATGGTCGATTTCGAGCAGGCCAAGGACAAGGTCATGATGGGGGCCGAGCGCCGGTCGATGGTTCTGACCGCTGATCAAAAGGAAAAGACTGCTTATCACGAGGCTGGCCACGCCATTGTCGGCATGGCGCTGCCGAAATGCGACCCGGTCTACAAGGCCACGATCATCCCGCGTGGCGGTGCACTTGGCATGGTGGTGTCCCTGCCTGAAATGGACCGTCTGCAGATGCACAAGGACGAGGCCAAGCAGCGCATTGCCATGACGATGGCGGGCAAAGCGGCCGAGATCATCAAGTATGGTGAGGAAGGCGTTTCTTCGGGTCCCGTGGGCGACATTCAGCAGGCGTCGGGTTTGGCGCGGGCGATGGTGATGCGTTGGGGCATGTCGGACACTGTCGGCAACATCGACTATGCCGAGGCGCATGAAGGCTATAACGGGGCAACCGGTGGTTTCTCGGTCTCAGCCGAGACGAAGCGGACGATCGAGGCCGAGGTGAAGGCGCTGATCGACGAAGGCTATGATCTGGCGCGCAAGCTCCTGTTGGAAAGGGCCGAGGATTTCGAGCGTCTGGCCAAAGGGTTGCTGGAGTACGAAACCCTGACCGGTGACGAGATCCGCAAGGTGATCGCGGGAGAGACTTTGGGCAATGATGACGACAAGGCAGCACCGCCGAGTGGTGGCAACACCTCGATCCTGTCGATCCCGAAGACCAAGAGCAAGGCCCCCAAACCGGGGCTTGAGCCGGAGCCGACGGTTTGACGCTGCCCACCAAAACAGACTGGAACCCCGAAACCTACGCAAGGTTTCGGGGTTTGCGTTTGCGGCCCGCGCTGGATTTGCTGATGCAGGCGGGGGCGTTGCCCAAGGGTCAGATCATTGATCTGGGCTGTGGTGACGGGGCGGCGGCGGGGTCGCTGAAGCAGCGGTACCCCAAGCATCGGCTGGTGGGTCTGGATGCCTCGCCCGCGATGCTGGCCAAGGCGCGGGGGCATGACCACCTGATCGAGGCGGACATGATGCAGTGGCAGCCTGATGAGGCGCCGGCGCTGATCTTTTCCAATGCGGCGCTGCATTGGTTGCCTGATCACGCCGCACTGTTGCCAAGGCTGGCCCGTCATCTGCTGCCGGGTGGGGTGTTGGCGGTGCAGATGCCGCGCCAGTATTTCGCGCCCTCGCACCGGTTCCTGCGCGACATTGCGGCGGCGCTGTTTCCTGACCGGTTTGACATTCACTTTGACCCGCCGGTCAAGATGGCGGTCGAGTATTGGGAGATGTTGTCGCCCCTTGGCACGGTCGAGGCTTGGGAAACCGACTATGTCCAGCATCTGGGCCCCGCAGCAGATATGCACCCGGTCCGGGCCTTTACCCAATCCACCGCGATGCGGCCATTTGTCGAGAAGATGACTGAGGGCGAGCAGGCGGCGTTCGTGTCAGCCTATGACAAGGCGCTTGCCTCGGCCTATCCGCTGCTGGAAGATGGCTCGGCACTCATGGCATTTCGCCGGGTGTTTTTCGTCCTGAAGGTGTAGCCGATGCCTGTTGTCAAACCGACCAAATATGTGGGGAAGATCACCTTTCTGGGCGGTGTGCGCACGACCGAGGGGCTTTTGTGGGCCGAACCGGCGGAAGAGTTGTTTGCGGGCTTTGGCGGGATGGCGGGTGAGATACACTATGGCATGACCGCGCCGTCCTGTGTGCGGATGACGGACCAGTACCCAAAAGGCACCGAAGTGCGCAACACGCGGCAGTTTTCTGTGCTGTCCGCCGAGGAGATGGCTGCGATTTCCGCTCAGATGGGGCTGGAGGCGCTGTCGCCAAGCCTGATCGGCGCGTCGATGGTGATCAGCGGGATCCCGGATTTCAGTTATGTGCCCCCGGGGTCGCGGTTGCAGGGGTCCTCAGGGGCGACGCTGGTGGTGAACCTGAACAACAGGCCCTGCACCTATCCGGCGCGCGCGATCGAGGCGACGCATCCGGGGTTCGGCAAGCGGTTCAAACCGGCGGCGGAGGATCGGCGCGGTGTCGTGGCCTGGGTCGAGCGGGAGGGGATGTTCCGTTTGGGCGACGATATTCGCCTGCACATCCCCGAACAACGCCCTTGGGCCCATCTGGCCGAAGTCTTATAGCACGAAATCGGCGGCGGTCAGGTTGGTGACACCTTGAACCAGAATGGCGAAATCGGCCAGCCGGTCACCGTTCAAGTCCGCCAAGACCAGCATGTCCGCCCCGTCCTGCTTGACCCGCAGTTGGCCGCCACTGCCGCTGAAACGACCCACTAGAACAAAGTCCTGATTGCCCGCCACGCCCGACTGGGCATCGATCTGGCCAAGGTCAATCCGGTCGCCATCAGCCGTGGAAAAATCGGTGATCGTGTCGCGCTGCGCCAGATCAAATGTGCTGTCGTCGCGGCCGATGAACAGGAAACGGTCCGCACCATTGCCGCCTGTTATGGTGTCCTGACCGCGCGACCCGCGCAGCAGGTCGTTGTTGTTGCCGCCAAACAAGGCGTCATCCCCAACCTCGCCCACCAGCGTGTCATTGCCGTTGCCGCCAAGGCCTGTGTCATTGCCGCCGCCCAGGACCAAACGGTCCTTGTCATCGCCGCCTGAAAACCGGTTGTCATTTCGACCAGAGGCGAGAAGGCCCTTGCTGGTGTCCTCCAGCCGGTCATCATGGGCCGATCCGGTGAGGTTTATGAAACCTGCAATGCTGTCGCCTTCGGCATCGCCGCCAATGCCGAAAGCGGTACCATCCAGGATCAGGCCGATCTGCACACCTGCGGTCGATCCGGCATAGGACAGGGTATCGCCTGCTGAGTTGCCGCCTGACAGTATATCCGCCCCAGCCCCACCTTCGATCGTGTCGCTGCCGCCTCCGCCGCTGATCGTGTCGACGCCTTCGCCGCCTGATATCAGGTCGTTGTCATCGTCGCCTTGAATCTCGTCATCACCATTGCCGCCGTAAATGATGTCATTGCCGCTGCCGCCCAAAAGCGTGTCGCCCAGACCCGCACCGCTGGCCAGTTTGTCACCAAAAAGCAGGTTACCCAGCAAATTGCCCTGAATGAAATCGCGGCCAT
>CAMDHB010000230.1 GCA_945897655.1 Pseudorhodobacter antarcticus | reverse complement strand
GCGCATGGCGACGATCCAGAACGAATACTCGCTGCTGTGCCGCCAGTTCGATACCGACTGGGCCGAGCTTTCGGTGCAAGAGGATATGCCCCTGCTGGCGTTTTCGCCCATCGCCTGTGGCATCCTGTCGGGCAAGTATGCAGGCGATGTGACGCCAGAGGGCACGCGGCGGTCGTTGAACCCGATGTTGAGCGGCCGGATCACGCCGCAGGTCTTTTCGGCCACGGCGGCCTATCTGGGCATTGCGGCGCGTCATGGCCTGGACCCCACCCAGATGGCGCTGGCCTTCTGTTTGCAGCGCCCGTTCCAGACCATTCCGATCATCGGCGCCACCAATCTGGCCCAGTTGGCCAGCAATATCGCCGCTGCCGACGTAACGCTGGGCGCGGAGGTTTTGCACGAGATCGACATGGCCCACCGGGCCCATCCGCAACCCTATTAGGCGGTTTGGCCGAACCTCTTGCAACCGAATGCGGCTTGGGGCCATGTGACCAGCAGATGATGTGGGAGGTGCGATGCGCAGGATCCTGTTTGCCTTTGCCTTGCTGACGGCTTGCGAGGCTGCATCGCCCGGGGGGCATGACACCTCGGCGCTGGTTACAGAGGAAATCCAGACCTCAAGCCTTGATGCCGTGCCGACCGAGAGCCAGCCTGCGGCAGAGGTCGTCAGTGACCTGCCGCGCCCGGAACCGAGGCCCGAAACCGGCGCGGAACCTGTCGAAGAACCGCCGGAGCCGGAGGTTGCCAAGTCGGCCGAGCAGATATTGTGTGAGCGGACGGGAGGGCAGTGGGCGGTTGCCGGTGCCTCTGGCGCCCATTCCTGTGTCAAGCCGACCCGGGATGGCGGCAAATCCTGCACCAAGGAGGGCGATTGCATGGGGATGTGTCTTGCCCGGTCGGGCACCTGTGCGCCGATAATGCCGTTGTTTGGCTGCAACGAGGTGCTGGACAAGCAAGGTCGCCGGGTGACCCTGTGCATCGAGTGATCCTGGTCTTGCTGCTTTTGGCAGCCTGTGGGCCACGGTCGGGGCCAGCCGTGCAGGGCGGCTTTCGTGCAGCGGAGGCGCCGATCTATTCGTCTGCCGTGGTCGAGGTGTCGCGGTTGGCGGGGCAATGGCAGCAAGTGGCCACCTTCGCAGGCGAGGGGCAGGCAGAGTGCCGCGCGGGGCAGGTGGAGTTCGCCGCCCAGGACCTGCGTTGGGATTTGTGTTTGCCGGGCGGCAAGCGGTCTGGGGCTGGGCCCCTGACGCCCGGAACGCCCGGGCGGTTTGACGTGGAGGGCATGGATGATTGGTGGGTTCTGTGGGTGGATGCGGATTACCGCACGCTGGTGATTGGCACGCCCTCGGGGGATTATGGCTTTGTGCTGAACCGGGGGCAGGATTTGCCACAGGACCGGGCCAAGGCGGTGCGGGACATTTATCAGTTCAATGGTTATGCTGCGGAAAGCCTTGAGTTTTTCTAGGGTCAGTCCATGCCGGACCTTAAGCTGCGCAAATGGTCCGCGACGTGCCGCGAACTGAAGGTCGCCTCTCTGACCAGCCAGTCGAAATGGCGTGTCAGGTCGGTGACCTTGGCTGTGTCGCGAAAGGTCACATAGACATGGCCCAGATAGACAGCGGCAAGGTTGGGGCCGAATACCGTGGTCGGGGCAGAAAACACGCGGTGTGCGTCAAACAGAAACATCCGCAAGGCGGGGTAAAGGTCGTCACACAGGGTGATCAGGTGGTCAAGTTGTTCCAGCCGTGTTGCCTTGGGGATACCGTGCCAATAGCCCGTGGCAGAGGCGAAACTGGCAATTTCGTGCAGTGGCATCGCGATTTCAAAATCCGCGCGGACCTGGCGCAGCAGCACCAACTGCGTCGAGAAGTGTTCAAAGGCCTGGTCCGCCTGCGGGCCAAGTGTTTCGCCGTATTCCCACAAGACGACCGCGCGGGTCTTGAGCAGGTCTGGCAATGTCGCGGGGACATGGCGGATCTTGTATCCCGCCGCCTCTTTGTGCCAGCCAAAGACGGTGTCATCGAAAAGGGCGCGGTTGGCGGGAAAGGTTTGCACGGCGCGTTCCAGCAAGAGGTCTGGCCGCTCCATCAGATCGGTCAGGCCCAAAAGCCAGTCGCAGGACACTTGCAGCATCTGGGCGCAATCGGCGGCAAGCTGGGCATTGGGAAGCCGGGTTCCGGGGGTCAGCAGGGCGGAGATCGTGGACCGGTCCACCCCGGCGTCCCGGGCAAGGGTGCTTTGGTTCAGCCCACGCAACGCGATCGCCTGGGCAAGGCGGGTGCGAAAGGTCTGGGCGCGGTCGCGTTTGTCGACTAAATCCGGCATAAGATGACTTTCCCAAACGTAAGTGATGTTTTGTTGCCAATTCTCGGGATTCCGGGCCCTGCGTGCAAGTGCTAACCCTGTCAGAAAGAATGGAATCCCCGGATGACACCGCAGCCGACCCGACCCGTTGAATGGCCGACCCTGCTGTTGCTGGTGGCGACCTATTCTTGCTGGGTTTTGGGAACGATGATCTGGCACGAAACCGCGGTACTGTCGGTTATCCTGACCGCGGTTGCGATCACGCAGTTTTCGTCCCTGCAGCACGAAGCGCTGCATGGCCATCCCTTGCGGAACGATGCCTGGAATGAGGTGTTGGTCTTTCCGGCGTTGGTGCTGTTTCTGCCTTATCGGCGGTTTCGGGACACCCATTTGCAGCACCACCATGACCCGGCACTGACTGACCCCTACGACGACCCCGAATCCAACTTTTTCGACCCGGCGGACTGGGCTGCGCTGTCGGCTGTGACAAAAGCCTTGCTGGGTTGGAACAACACGTTGGTCGGGCGCATGGTCCTTGGGCCGGTGCTGAGCACCTGGCAGTTTCTGCGAGAGGATTTTTCCCTGATCCTGCAGGGGAACCGGGCGGTCATCGGGGCGTGGTTGTTTCACCTGCCTGCGGTTGTGTTGGTGGGGGTTTGGTTGGCGACCGTTGCGATGATGCCGTTCTGGGCCTATCTGCTGGCGGTGTATCTGGCGCTTGCACTGCTGCGGATCAGGTCATTTCTGGAACACCGCGCCCATGATCAGTTCCGCGCCCGAACTGTGGTGGTCGAGGACCGAGGGCCGCTTTCCCTATTGTTTCTGAACAACAATTTTCACGTGGTCCACCACATGCATCCCAATGTGGCCTGGTACCGACTGCCCGCCCTTTATGCCGCCCGCAAGGAACATTTCCTGCGGCGGAATGAGGGGTATGTCTACCGCAACTATCTGGAGGTCATGCGCCGGCACTTTTGGCGTGCCAAGGACCCCGTGCCGCACCCGATTTTTCCGGTGAAAAAGCAAGCGCAGGATGACGCGGCCTGAGGCTGGACTTTCGGGCTGAAAAACCGGCATTAGGCCAGATGGAGTTGTGGATCATCGTCACAATAGCCGCTGCTGCGGTGCAAACCTTGCGGTTTTCGCTGCAAAAGCAGTTGAAGGCGCATGGGTTGTCAACCGCCTCGGCCACAGCGTCGCGGTTTGTGGTTGCCGCACCGCTGGCCTTTTGTGGCACGGGCGTGCTGATGCTGTGGCGCGGGTACCCGGTGCCAGCACTGTCGGTCGAGTTCTGGGTGGCCGTCGTTGGTGGCGGGGTGGCGCAGATTGTGGCGACGTTTTGCACCATCGCGTTGTTTTCACATCGGTCCTTTGCCGTTGGGATAGCCTTTACCAAGACCGAGGTATTGCAGGTGGCGCTGTTTTCGTTCCTGATCCTGGGCGAAAGCGTCAGTGCCCTTGGGATGGTGGCGATTTTCGTTGGTCTGGTTGGTGTGCTGATCCTGTCGCGACCCAAGGAGGGCTGGGCCAAGGCGGGGTATTTCAGCAGGTCTGCGGGGCTCGGGTTGTTGGCGGGTGGCTTGTTTGGCGTATCCGCCATCGGCTACCGCGCGGCCACGGTGCAGATCGCCAGTGACGATGCCTTGTTTCGGGCGCTGTTTGCGTTGGCGGCGGTGACATTGGTGCAAACGGCGATGCTGGTGCCCTATCTTTTGTGGCGCGAACCGGGAGAGGTAACACGGGCCGTTGCCGCCCGCCGACCTGCGTTCTGGGTGGGGGTCACGGGGATGCTTGGGTCGCTGGGCTGGTTCGTGGCCTTTGCCCTGCAGAACGCAACCTATGTCCGCTCGGTCGGGCAGATCGAACTGGTGTTCACGGTGCTCGTCTCGACCCTGGTGTTTCGGGAAAGGCCGACCGGCGCGGAAATGGTCGGGATCGCGCTGCTGGCGATGTCGATCATCGGGGTCGTGGTGGCGGCTTAAGTCAGCCTGCGAAAGGTTGGGACCGGGCCGGAATTGTCGAAAAACGGCACGCCCGGTTGGGGCAAGCCACCGAGGAGGGCGGCAACCTCGGCCAGGATGACTTCGGTGATGAAGGGCAGATCGAGCCTGCGCGCTTCGGTCAGGCCGATCCAGTGCAGGTGAGACAGTTCATCGGTGGCGGTTGAGAAGTCGTCAGGGTCGCCGGTGACATGGGCCGCGTCCGCCAGAAAGAACCGCGCGTCAAACCGGCGCGGCGATCCGGCCGGGGTAATGGCGCGAAAGACAAAGGACAGGGGGGCTGTGGGGGCGAGGGCCAGACCGGTTTCCTCGACCAACTCGCGCAGGACGCAACCGGCCAAAGCCTCAGGCGCGGGGGCACCCGGGGGGCAATGCTGCGCCAGTCGTGCGTTGCAGGGCGCGCTCAGATGGCCGGCCGAATGGTCGCCCGCATCCACTGCCCCGCCCGGAAAGACGTATTTTGACGGCATGAATACCGCCGCCGACCCGCGCTGCCCCATCAGGACCTGCGCGCCCCCCGGCATGGCGCGCCACAGCACCAAAGACGCCGCATTCCGGATTGGAACCGCGTCAGTCATGGACCGGTTCGTTGTCCCCATGCCCAAAGCCATGCATCCGCTTGGACCATTGCAGGGCCACCAGCCCGCCTTTCAGGCGCGGCAGCAGGTACAGGGAAAGGGCCACGGTAAAGGCGGTGAAGATCGCCGCCAGAACCAGCGGTTCGGGGCGGTAGTGGACGAACACATAAAAGATCAGCGGTGCGAGGATATGGCCGACAATCAGAATGGTCAGATAAGCCGGGCCGTCGTCTGCCCTTTGGTGGTGCAGCGCCTCACCGCACACATCGCAGGTGTCGCGGATTTTCAAGTAAGAGATGAACAGACGCCCCTCGCCACAGTTCGGGCACCGGCAACGCCACCCACGGCGCAGGGCAGGGCCAAGCGGGCGATCATCCTGATCGGCGGTACCTGGTGGCAACAACAGTTCTGCGGTCATGGCAATGTCCTTGTTCCGGTAGCGTGTCTACCCTCAGTGCGCCTGAAAGTGGAGCGGTATTTGCCCTGCGCGCGGGTTTGTCGCAAAGGCCGCGACGGAAACCGCGCCCTGCGCCGTTTCACTTGTATCGGGACCACATGGGCCCACACCAACAAAATGGAGCAGGCGATGAAACTTACAAGCAAGACGGCGGGAATTGGGATCATGACCGTGGCGGCGCTGATGCTGGGCACGGCGGTGATCGCGGACAGCATGGGCGCTGGCGAGATGGGCGGCCCGGGTATGATGATGGGCGGGGCCGAGATGGATTTTGCCGCCATGGACGGCGACAAGGATGGCAAGGTCAGCAAAGACGAAGTGGCGGCCTTTCGGGCAGCCCGCGTGACGGCTGCCGATGCCAGTGGCTATGGGAAACTGTCGGTCGAGGAAATCTCGGCCATGCAGCTCAAGGCAATGCAGCAGGCCGCCGGCACCATGGCACAGCGCATGATCGACCGGTTGGACAGCGACGGCGACAAGATGCTGTCGGTGGCCGAGATGATGGAGCGTCCGATGCCTGAAGCGATGTTCGACCGCATGGACACCAATGAGGATGGCTTTATCGATCAGGCCGAAGCGGACGCCGC
>CAMDHB010000229.1 GCA_945897655.1 Pseudorhodobacter antarcticus | reverse complement strand
AGATACTTCATACCTTCCATTCAAAACCCCCTTTCAATCTGGCCCAAATATCCTGGGGGGTCAGGGGGGCTAGCCCCCCTTTTCCCCATGCCTAGCATCGGCTAGACCGTCCCCATGCTGAAAACCCGCATCATCCCCTGTTTAGACGTCGCCAATGGCCGTGTGGTCAAGGGCGTCAACTTCGTCGACCTGATTGACGCAGGCGACCCCGTCGCTGCCGCCCGCGCCTATGATGCCGCTGGCGCGGATGAGCTGTGCTTTCTGGACATCATGGCGACCGAGGAGAACCGGGGCACCATGTTCGATCTGGTCACCCGCACCGCCGAGCAATGCTTCATGCCGCTGACCGTGGGCGGCGGCGTGCGCACCCACCACGACGTCCGCGCCCTGCTGCTGGCCGGTGCCGACAAGGTCAGCTTCAACTCCGCCGCCGTCGCCAACCCCGATGTGGTGGCCGAGGCGGCAGACCGTTTTGGCAGCCAGTGCATCGTCGTCGCCATCGACGCCAAAACGGTTGAACCCGGCCGGTGGGAGATTTTCACCCACGGCGGCCGCCGCGCCACCGGCATCGACGCGGTCCAGTTTGCCCGCACCGTCACCGCCAAGGGCGCCGGTGAGATTCTGCTCACCTCGATGGACCGCGACGGCACCAAGGCCGGCTTCAACCTGCCCCTGACCCGCGCCGTGGCTGATGCCGTGTCCATCCCCGTCATCGCCTCTGGCGGCGTCGGCACTCTGGACCATCTGGTCGAGGGCATCACGGAAGGCCACGCCTCCGCCGTCCTCGCCGCCTCGATCTTTCACTTCGGCACGTATACCATAGGCGAGGCCAAGGCCCACATGGCCGCCGCCGGCATCCCTGTGAGGCTGACATGACCGCCCTTCATCGCCTTGCCGCCACCATTGCCGCCCGCAAGGGGGCCGATCCTGACACCTCCTGGACCGCGAAACTGCTGTCCAAAGGCCCCGAGAAATGCGCCGAGAAATTCGGCGAGGAGGCCATTGAGGCCATCATCGAGGCCGTCAAGGGCGACCGCGAGCGCCTGACTGCCGAGGCGGCGGATGTGCTCTACCACCTTCTGGTGATGCTCGCCGCCCGCGATGTGACGCTGGATCAGGTCCTGGCCGAGTTGGAGCGGCGTGAAGGGCAGTCGGGGATTGCCGAAAAGGCAGGCCGTTAACCTTCCACCACGCTGACATGATAGTCGGAAAAGGCGCGGTCGCGGTAGGGGATGATCTTCTTGTATTCCTCACTTGCAAAGACCAGATCCACCGCCGCCCGGTCCGGGTATTCGACAATCACCACTGTCTGCGCAGGGCTGCGACCGGCGACCACCTCGTTGACCTTGAACCGCTTTACAATGCGCGCGCCCGCTTTCGCCAACAAGGGTGCCGTGGCGCCCAGATAGGCGGCAAGGTCTACTGGGCGATCCTCGCGGACCGTTACAAGGGCAACGACAGTAACAACCATGGTTTCGCAACTTCCCTTCTGGGTCTTTTTTGGGGGGCAGAGGCAGGGCCATCGCAGCCAAAGCGCGCAGTTTGAGGGCCAAATCCTAACGAATAGTTAATGAAAAACACCAAAGCCTTGATTTTATTCAATATTTCAAAGTGTCCACATGTGGACACTCACTCAACCGACCACCTCTCGGGTCAAAGCGACCAGATCAACCTTGCCTGAGGCAGTCAAGGGCAGAGCTTGCACCAGATGAAATCGCCGGGGCCGCTCATGCGGGGCAAGGGCGGCACGGCAGGCCGCCTCGGCCGCCTTCTGAACCCCCTTGCCCACCACGAAGGCATGCAGTTCCGTGCCCAGAATATCATGCGACCGGAACACGACCGCCGCCGCCTCGACCCCAGGCACAGCCCGCAGAACCGTTTCAATCGCCAGAGGGGAGGCCGCCAACCCCATCACCTTGACCATGCGGTCCATCCTGTCGCCGACGGTCAAGCGCCCCTCTGAATCCAGCATCCCCCGATCCCCGGTGAAAACCGCCCAGCCCTGCCCATTGACCGGATCGACCCGGCGGCGCAAAGCGGTTTGCTCGGGGTCGTCCCAATACCCCTCGAAAACCCCCGCCCCACGGTGGACAATCTCGCCCCATTCCCCAGCAGGCAGCACCTGTCCGTCCGGGCCGACGATCGCCAAACCTGATCCCGGCAGGGCCGACCCGACCACCTGCGGCGCCAACCCCTCATCCTCGGCCCGCAGGGTGGCCGAGCGGAAGGTTTCCGTCAGCCCATAGTTCAGCACCCGCCGCGCCCGGGGAAACATCACGCCCAGATCATCCCAAATCCGCTGCGGCATGGCGGACCCCGTGCTCATCACCACCCGCACCGAACTGCGGTCGCGTGTCCCCAGATCGGAAATCCCCCGCGTCAGCCCTGCATAGACTGACGGCACCCCGCCGATCACCGTGACCCGGTGCTGCTCCATCGCCTCGGCCAGTCCCGCCAACCCCGGCACCGCAGGCAGGACCAGCGTCAGCCCCAGCACATACATCGCCAGAAGCTGCGTCCAGCCGTAATCATGGCTCCACGGCACCGCGGACAGCAGCCGGTCCGCCGGGCCAAAGCCAACTGCCTGCGCCACCCGCCCCGCCCCGTCGATCAGGGTGTCTTGCCGCTGCACGACCCCCTTCGGTCGCCCGGTGGAGCCAGAGGTGAACACGATGGACCCCAGTTCGCCCGGCACCTCGTCCGAATACTCGGCTCCGCCCTCAGGCGCCTCGGTCAGCGTCAGTCGAGGCAATGTCCGTGCAACAATGTCGGCCACAGCGCCGGGTTGCACATCCAGCGGCACCAGTACTGGCACCGCCCCCACTGCCCATAGGGCGGCAGGCAGCGTCATCGCATCCACACCATTTTCCATCCGCAGGATCACCCGGTCCCCGGGGCGCACGCCCTGCGCAGCAAGGGCCGAGGCCACACGGCGCGCCTTGCGACCAAGGTCAGCAAATCTGACAACCAGATCCCCCATCAACAGCGCCGGATGATCCCCGCGCGCCGCCACAGTCTGGCAAAACCGCGCCCAGCCCGGGTTCACGCCTTGCCCTCAACCGGGCGAGAGGCCAGCCGCGCCGCCGCCCCGAACTGCCTGATCGCATCGGCGCGTGACGGCATGCGCGGCACGGGCACCGGGTCATAACCCGCCCGCAGCATCACGGGCCCAAGCCGCGCCATCAGCGCCCCCGCCGTCCGCCGCGAAATGGCCTTTTGCCAGCGGCCCACCGGGGCGGGGTTCAACTGCGGCTCGCCATAGGTTTTCCAATCGCCCAGACCCGGGCGCGACGGGGCTGCAACGGCGGCTGCAATCTCTTCCGCCGTCATGGGTGCTACCCCCAGCAGGGTGCAGATCCGGGCCATGGTCGCGTCCGGTGCGGCCAAAAGATCCTCGAACCTGTACACCAGCCGGTCCTCGCGTCCCTCCGCAAAGTTCAGCAAAGCCTCGGTCGTATCGGCCCAAGCCTCGGCCAGGGCTTCCACGGGCGACGGGAAACGGGCCAGGTAGAGCTGCATCTCACCCGGCAAGCGCCCCATGCGCTGTGCCAATTCCAGGTTCGACGCGATCACATCCAACGGATGGCGCAGCATGCAGATCATCTTGGCTTTGCCCGCGAACAGATCATCAAGCGCGGGCAGATGAAACACGTCAAAGCCTGATTTTTCAACCCAGACCGGCTTGCCACCCGCCATCTTGGCGTGAAAGCCATAGATCAGCGCCCGCAAGGCTGCCGTCACCTCAGCCTCGGCAATCCCGGAAAACCCGACACCCGTGCGCACGCCCAGGGGAATACCCTCGGACGGGGTATCCTCCAGAAACCGCGCAGCGGCGGTGGTTAGCCAGGGTTCAGGGGGGCAGGATATCTGCGGATGCTGGTCCAGGATGCGCCGCAGCAGGGTGCCACCGGAACGCGGAAATCCCACGATCAGGCCAAAGCGGGCCTCGGTCATGGCACACCCCAAACCGGCGTCTGATCGATCAGATCACGGCCATTCCAAACCATCTCCCGCACCGGCGGTTGGCTGATAAACCCCTGTGGGCTGGACGTGGCGCCATAGGCCCCCGACAACCCCACGGCCAGAACATCCCCGACTCCCGGCGCCGCGATGTCCAGATCACGCGCCAACAGATCGATAGAGGTGCACAGCGGCCCAGCCAAGGTGACCTTTTCCTGTGGGGCGTTCGGGGCGGATACATTGCGGATCGGCCAGTTGCGCCGCACAACCGACCCCATCATCCCGCAGGCGGCCAGATGCGCGTTGAATCCGCCATCACAGATCGCAATCGTCGCCCCCCGCCCGGATTTGCGTGTCAGCACCCGGACCAGCAACTGTCCAGCCGGGGCAACCAACCAGCGGCCCAATTCGATATCAATACCAACGCCGGAATAGGCGGTCAGCGGAAGAAGCGCCGCACGAACCGTCGTGGCCAATTCGTCCAGCACCAATTCCCTTTGCCCGTCATGATAGGGCACACCAAACCCCGAGCCAAAGATCAGCCGTCGCGGCAACCGCCCCAGCCCATCCATCAGCACCCGCGCCAGATCGGCACAGTTCTGCATGTTGGCCCCGATGGCCGCAGCATCCAGCGAGTTTGATCCTGCGTAAAAATGCAGCCCCTGCAAATCCAGCCCCGGCAAGGCGGCGATCTGCGCCAAGACCTGCGGCGCCTCTTCCTCATCAATGCCGAACTGGGTGGCTACGCCTGTCATCCGCGCCCCAAACCCCTTGGGGCTGGTCGCGGGGCTGATCCGCGCCAGTACCGGCTGCACCACACCCCGCGCCACGGCGGCCGCGCTGGTCTGTTGGGCCTGATGCAGCGATTCCACCACCATATGACCAATGCCGGTTTCAACGGCCTCGACTATCTCGGCCAACCGCTTGCCGGGGCCGGTAAAGCCGATCAAACCCGGCCCAGCCCCGACCGCCATCGCCCGCCGCACCTCGCCGATCGAGGAGGCATCAAACAGCGCGCCCAACGCCGTCATGCAGCGCAGCACCGCAGCATGCGGGTTGGCCTTGACCGCATAGCGAATGCCAAAACCCGGCAAGGCCTGCGACAGCGCCTGGTAGCGCTGTCCGACCACGCCAAGGTCATAGACATAGGCGGGCGTCTCAATCTGCCCCAGCAGGGCGGGCAGGGCGTCGTCAAGGCGGGCACCTGTCGTCATGGTTGCACCGCCAGATCAAAGCTGACTGTCGCCCCCTCAGCCACTTGTACCAGAAGGTCGATCACGGCGCGCAGTTTGCGACGCGCGGTCAGGGTCACCATCGGGCTGTGCGTGTCATCATTGGGCAAAGGATAGGATCTTGCGCCAGGTACCAAGGCCCTCAGCCGGTTATCGTTCTCGACATCAATCGGCTGCAACCCGCCAAAGATGTTATATGTGATCGGCATCTTGCCTTGCCAGCAGTCACAGATCGGCTCAAACGCCGTTCCCGCCTGCGAGAGGGGGATATTGCGGCCAGGCACGAAGAAACGGCAGCCAAACAGCAGCGCACTTGTCCCCTCGTCCAGCGTCGCCGCGTAAAGCGCAGGCGCACACCCGGCCGACGCCCCGGCATAGGCCTTTGGAACGATGCCACGCACCGCCAAAGTTGCGTTCATCAGCCTGAGAGACCCCGCAAAAGAGCCTGTGCCGCCCAGATTCCACAACCCAAAAGTGCCGCTCGGGGTGGAATTCATGACCACATCGACCGGGTATTTGCCCAAAAGCTCCAGAAAACGGACATTTGGCATGAACATGCCATCCAGTTTGCTCGTGAAACACACCAGCGCAGGACGCACAGGCCCCTGAACCGCCGAACGGAACAGGGTCGTTCCCTCAAACAGCGTCTCACGCGTGTAAACTGCCCCACCGCCGCCGTGCAACTGCGACCACATCGGCGCCACGCCCCGGACCTGCGCCAGACCGTCCTCGCTCGTTGTGGCCACCAGAAACTGATAAACCTGCGACAGTTCGTGGGGC
>CAMDHB010000228.1 GCA_945897655.1 Pseudorhodobacter antarcticus | reverse complement strand
GGCGGGCAGGTCGGCGGGGCGGCGGGTCAGGCAGGTGACGCGGTGGACCTGATCCAAAAGCTCGGCCCGGTTGGCGCGCCCGATGGTGCCGGTGGCCCCGAGCAGGAGGATATCGCGAAGGTGGGGCATGGCGTGCTCTTGGTTTTCAGCCGATGCTGCGGCGCGAGAGCGGGGGTGTCAAGGTCTGGCCCGAGTGTGGGTTCAGCCCCGCTTCTTGACCGATGCTGCAGCCTTCAAACGGGCCAGCAAGGTGGCTTTGTCGGGGGTTTGGCCGTGTTTGTCCTTGGGGGCGCCGCGCGGGTTTTGCGCGTCAAAGCGGGGGGTGCCCTTGGGATTGGCGGCGTTGCCGGATTTGGAATAGTCCATCGTATGGCCTTTGGGTTTGGGAAGGTCGGGGGTTTCACACCCCCGCGCCACTTTGCCAAGAGGCAAAGTGGCGTCCCCCGTGGGAAATTTGCGCCAAAGTGAAAGCGAGGACGCGCACCCAGTTAGGGTGCGCGTGTCTGAGGTCAGGCCAGTGAGGGGTCAATGACTTTGCAGGCGGCGACGAGGCCTTTGACGGCGTCGACAGATTTCTGAAACATTGCCTGTTCTGCCTCGTCCATCTGGATTTCCACCAGGCGTTCGACGCCGCCAGCACCCAAGATCACCGGGACGCCGACATACATGCCGTCAAGGCCAAAGGCGTCTTTGACATAGGCGGCCACGGGCAGCAGGCGCTTTTGGTCCTTGATAAAGGCTTCGGCCATTTCGATGGCAGAGGCGGCGGGGGCGTAGAAGGCCGAGCCGGTTTTGAGCAGGCCCACGATTTCGGCGCCGCCGTCGCGGGTGCGCTGGATGATGCTGTCGAGTTTTTCCTGGCTGGTCCAGCCCATCTTCACGAGGTCAGGCAGCGGGATGCCTGCGACGGTGGAATAGCGGGCGAGCGGCACCATCGTGTCGCCGTGGCCGCCAAGGACGAAGGCGGTGACGTCTTTCATGGAGACGTTGAATTCGGTGGCCAGGAAGTGGCGGAAGCGGCCGGCGTCCAGCACGCCCGCCATGCCGACGACCATGTGGTGCGGCAGGCCGGAGAATTCACGCAAAGCCCAGACCATCGCATCCAGCGGGTTGGTGATGCAGATGACGAAGGCGTTCGGGGCATGGGCCTTCAGACCCTCACCCACGGCTTTCATCACTTTCAGGTTGATGCCCAGAAGGTCATCACGGCTCATCCCCGGTTTGCGCGGCACACCGGCGGTGACGATGCAGACGTCGGCCCCGGCGATATCGGCGTAGGAATTGGCGCCCTTCAAGGTTGCGTCAAAGCCCTCGATCGGGCCTGACTGCGCGATGTCCAGCGCCTTGCCCTGCGGCGTGCCCTCGGCGATGTCGAACAGGATGATGTCGCCAAGTTCCTTGATGGCGGCGAGATGGGCAAGCGTGCCCCCGATTTGCCCGGCACCAATCAGCGCGATCTTCGGTCTGGCCATGATTTCCCTCTTTGGTGAAATGGTTCGCGCGGATGGGTAAGCCCAAAATTGGGGGCAACGCAAGCCTGCTGCGCTGCGGCAAAGTGGAAGTTTATGGCAGAGGGGCGGTGATTGCGTTAACAGGGGCCGCAAACGTGTGGGGGCGAGATGAGCGGCTGGGAATTCTGGGTTGTGGCTGTGATCGCCGCTGTACTGACGGGCGTCAGCAAGGGGGGCGTGCCGATCGTGGGGGCCCTGTCGGTGCCCCTGCTGGCGCTGGTGATATCGCCCGTGGCGGCGGCGGGGTTGCTGTTGCCGGTTTATGTCGTGTCGGACTGGTTTGGGCTGTATGCGTACCGCAAGGAATTTGACCGCCGCGTGCTGTTGATTGCCTGCGTGTCGATGACGATTGGGGTGGGGATTGGCTGGGCGACGGCCAAGATCGTGCCCGAAAGCTATGTCACGGCGCTGGTCGGCTTCATCTCGGTTGCGTTCGCCTTGAACCAGTTGCTGCGCCGTCAGGTGCTGGCTGATCCCAAGCGCGCGGAGTGGGCGTCGGGGTTGTTCTGGTGCACGATTGCAGGCTTCACCAGCTTTGTCAGTCATACGGGCGGGCCGCCCTATCAGGTGTGGACGCTGCCCCTGGGGTTGAAGAAGGCGGTGTTTGCGGGGACCTCAACCATCGCGTTTGCCTATATCAACATGGTCAAGCTGGTGCCCTATTTCATGCTGGGGCAGATCAACCTGTCCTCGCTGGAGGTGGCGTTAAAGTTGGCGCCGGTGGCGGCGGTGGCGGTGTTTGTGGGCGTCTGGGTGGTCAAGCGGTTGCCGGAAAAACTGTTCTTCACCATCGTGACATGGTCGTTGCTGCTGATCGGGATCGAGTTGATCTGGAAGGGCCTGCTGGGCTAGGCGCATCTGGTTCGATTTGAATCGAAATTCGCTGCCTCTCGCCAAGGCTCGAACGCGATTTTCGATACCTGATTTTCAAGTGGAACCAGATGCGCCTTAGGCCGGGTCACCCTTGGCGGGCAGGGTGTCGGCGGTTGCCTCGAAGTTATTCCCGGCGGCGACAAGGCAGGTCATGCTATTCGGCAGGGTGACGGTCAGGGTCCAGGTGCCGGTTTCGGCGGCGTAAAGCTCCATGACCGTGTTGTCTTGGGCAAGGCCAATGATGCGGCGGGATTCGCCGAACTGGGTGGCAAGGTTGGTGGCGATGGTGTCGCGCGGGGCGCATTGTGCGGCGGCGCGGGCCATTCCGGGCAGCAGGGCAAAGGCGACGAGGCCCAGAGACAGGGCAAACAGCATGCGGTCCATGATTTGGCCTTTCGGGTTCAAGGGTGGCGATGGGTCAAGGCTGCGCCGCGAAGGCGAATAAGTGGTTAAGCGTGCGATTCGCCTTCGGGCTGGAAAGCCCGGGCGAACTTGCCTAAGGTTGTGGTCAGACATGGCAGGGGGCGGCAAATGATTTGGCTGGTGATAGGGGTGGCTCTTTGGGCCTATTCCCATTTGATGAAGCGGGTGACACCGGGGCTTAGGGCCAGTTTGGGCGATGGCCCGGGCAAGGGTGTGGTGGCGGTGCTGTCGCTGCTGGCCATCTGGGCCATGGTGTACGGGTATGGCGCGGCCAAGCTGACGATGACCTGGGACCCGCAGGCGCCGGATTTCCTGCGCCATGTCAACAACCTGCTGATGGTGGTTGCGGTCGTTCTGGTGAACATGGGTTCTTCGCGCGGGGTGATGCGGACCTGGTTGCGGCATCCGATGCTGACGGCGGTCAAGGTCTGGGCGCTGGCGCATTTGCTGGTGAACTGGAACATCCCGTCCTTCGTGCTGTTTGGCGGGTTGATGGCCTGGGCGGTGGTGGATGTGATCATGATCAACCGGATGGAGTCCGCATGGCAGCGCCCGGCCAAGGGGCCGGTGGTGAATGACGTGATTTATCTGGTGATCTCGCTGCTGCTGGTGGGTGTGATCGGGTATATCCACACTTGGGCTGGCTATCCGCCGTTTGGATAAGAGATGAAGCTGTACCGATTTCTGACCGATGACGACACATCCGCCTTTTGTCACAAGGTCAGTCTGGCCTTGAGCAAGGGGTGGGTGTTGCAGGGCGATCCGGCCTATGCCTTTGACGCGGCCCGCGGCGTGATGCGCTGTGGGCAGGCGGTGGTCAAAGAGGTGCCGGGGACCTATTCCCCGGACCTGAAGCTGGGCGAGCAATAGGCAAGTTTCGCCACCTTGGGCAATCCACTTCTTGTGGTGGGCGGATACAATGATACCATAGGGTGAATGCGGCCTGTCGCCGCGATTTGCCCGAGGTGTTCCATGCGTTATGTCGTGATTGCAGCCCTGATGGGATTCAGCGTGGTGCCGGTTTCGGCGCTGGCACAGGTGCAGGTGTTGGGCGGGGTGAGCCTTGGCTTTGCCCTTGGGGGCGACGCAGGCAAGCGCAGCGATCTGAACCCGCATCTGGAGGCCGAAGTTGGCGGCATCTATGGTGGGGTCGGGGCGCATGTTTATAACGACACCGAAAACCTGGAGATTGCCCCCTATTTTGGCTATCGCAATGTTCTGGGGTCGCTGAGCTACGATGTCTCTTATCGGCGCAGTTTCCTGCCCAACGACGGTGGCGATTGCTGCGGCGGGATCGAGGCTGCACTGGAACTGCCGCTGGGCAGCCGGATTCTGGCGACACTGGACATGGAGTTCGATCCTGACAGTGGTGACGGCGATGCGATGCTGGGGGCCGAGGTTGCGGCCTTTGATCAGGTCACTCTGCTGGGTGGGTTTGGCGTGGCAGGGTCGGCGCAGAAATGGGAACTGGGGGCAAGCTATGCCCTGACCGGCACGACGGACGTGGCGGCGAAGTACTATGATGGGTCGGACATCAAGCCCTATCTGGGGGTCGATCTGACCTGGCGGTTCAATCTGGACGGCAACTGAAGCTGCTGTGATCACAAAATTTGAACGTGTGATCACAGCGCCCTGAAATACGCGGTCAATCGTCGCGGCAGAGGGGCGGGCCAGCGGGAAACGCGTGACACTGGAAAAAATCACGCTATTCAGTGTCCTGAGACAAGCCGCGCCGCATGGGCGTGCAAGGTAAGGGATTGTGACATGGCAGATGCAAAACGGGTCGAGCGCCCGCTGTCGCCGCACTTGCAGATTTACCGCATCCAGATGACCAGTGTCAGTTCCATCCTGACGCGGATCACCGGCAACGGCATCATCGTGGGGGTCGTGCTGGCGGTCTGGTGGCTGCTGGCGGCGGCGGTTTCGGACCGTTATTTCGCGACGGCAAATGCCGTTGTGACAAGCTGGTTTGGCGATCTGGTGTTCACGTTGTCGCTGCTGGGGGTGTGGTACCACTACCTGGCCGGGCTGCGGCATCTGTATTTCGATGCAGGGCATGGGCTGGACATCAAGACAGCGGAAATGCTGGGTTGGGTCTGCATCATCGGGTCGGTGGTCTTGACCATCCTGACCATCATCGTGATCTGAGGGGGCCAAGATGCGTTATCTGACAGACCGCAAAAGGGCTGAGGGGCGGGGTGCGTCGCACACCGGGACCGAGCATCACTGGTCGATGACCGTGTCGGCGGTGGCGCTGGCCTGCATGGTGCCGACATGGCTGTATATCTTTGGCAGCGCTTTGGGCGGTACGCGGGACGAGGTGTTGGCCACCTTTGCGCGGCCCTTTCCGGCCATTCTGACGGCGTTGGTTCTGGTGGTGGCGATGCGCCATTTCGCCAAGGGCGCCACGACGATGATCGAAGACTATGCCCAAGGCAGCACGCGCAAGATTGCGGTGATGTTTGCGACCTCGCTTGCCGGGGTGTTGGCTGCGACGGGGCTGTACGCCCTGATCAAGATTGCCCTTTGAGGGAAATGGAATGACCGCTTATCCGTATGAAGTGCATGAGTATGACGTTGTTGTGGTGGGGGCTGGGGGCGCTGGCCTGCGCGCCACGCTGGGCATGGCCGAACAGGGGTTGCGCACGGCCTGTGTGACCAAGGTTTTCCCGACGCGCAGCCATACGGTGGCGGCGCAGGGGGGGATTGCCGCTTCGCTTGGCAATATGGGGCCGGATTCGTGGCAGTGGCATATGTATGACACTGTGAAGGGGTCGGACTGGTTGGGCGATACGGATGCGATGGAGTATCTGGCGCGGGAGGCCCCGAAGGCGGTTTACGAGCTGGAGCATTACGGGGTGCCGTTCTCGAGGACCGAGGAGGGCAAGATTTATCAGCGGCCCTTTGGCGGGCATACGACCGAATATGGCGAGGGGCCGCCGGTGCAGCGGACCTGTGCAGCGGCGGACCGGACGGGGCATGCGATCTTGCATACTCTGTATGGGCAATCGCTGAAGAACAATGCGGAGTTTTTCATCGAATACTTCGCGATTGATCTGATCATGACGGACGGGCGCTGCACCGGGGTTGTGGCGTGGAAGCTGGACGATGGCACGATCCATGTGTTCAACGCCAAGATGACGGTTCTGGCGACGGGCGGCTATG
>CAMDHB010000227.1 GCA_945897655.1 Pseudorhodobacter antarcticus | reverse complement strand
GGCGACCGTTCACCAAGGAGGGATAGGCCGCCCCCTCCATGATCCGCCCGGCACGGACCATTTGTTCATACAGGATCAGCCACAGCCGCCCGTAATCGGCATCGGCATGCATCTGGCGGGCAATGCTCATGTTGGGTTCGACGGGGCGCAGGGGTTCTGGGTTGGGCACCTGCAAGACCAGAATTTGATCCGCACGCAGGCGCTCTTCGGGGATGCGATGACGGGATTGGATGATGGTCGCGGCAAGGGTGTCCCACGTCTCGGCCGCACCAGAGACTTTGGACAGGAAGGAGCGGATCGAGGCGGCGTTGACGCTGTCATCCGCGCCCTGATCAATGACTTTAACGACGGATTGGGGCTTTAGCAGCGTAAGCATCACCTGCAGCCCCCCGGTCCCCCAGCCCCGCGCCATCGGCACTTCGCGGCTTGCATAGGGCATCTGGCAGCCAGGCACGGCAATGGCTTTCAGCATCTTGCGGCGCAGTTCGCGCTTGGCCGAAGGGTCAAGGAAGCCATAGGACATCGGTTGCCACGGTTTGGTCAGGGTGGCGATGGTCATGCTGGCACCTTTTGGGCTTCGGTTTTGGCGCCGCGCAGGGCATCGAGTGCGGATTGGAAGGTCACGTAGTGCGGCAGTTTGAAGTGGATGCAAAAGCCGGACGCCTCGACGGGTTCGGTGTGGTAAAGGAAAAACTCCTCCTCGACCGGTGATCCCTTGGGGGCGGCGGCGGCGTTCAGGTCCAGTGTGGCGCCGGAGATCACCTTGACTTCGTTCCAGCCGAGGGTGGCGCAGAAGCCCAGGTTCAACTGGCCGGATTTGCCTTTGGAGGTCACCTCGGCTTGTGAAACTTTGACCCTTCCCGCCGAAAATACGGTGCCGCGAGGGTGCGTTACCCGTACCTCTGCCTCGGCCAGGCGCAACTCGTTGACGGTGGGATGCGCATTGCCATAGCCGCGCATGGCGGCATAGCCCAAGGCCAACATGCCGCCCGTATCGGCGCGGGCCAGACTTTGCAGCGTGTGGGCGCGTTTGGCGGGGAAGAGCAGGGGTTCGCGGGTCAGATCGGGGATGGCATCGGGGGCGACATCCTCGCGCACGGGGTCAGCCACCAGCCCTTGGGCCTTTTGCCATGCGGCGAGAGAGGGTTGGTGGGCTGGCGCGGGGGCGGCGGCCGGGTCCACCGGGGTGGGTGTGTAGGGGCTGCCTTGCAGGACATCGGTGGCCAGCAGACGGTGCGAATAGTCCAGCGTTGGACCGAGGATTTGCCCTCCGGGTATATCCTTGAACGCGGCCGAGATGCGGCGGTGGGTGATCAGGTCATCCTGCAAGACCGGGGCGGCAATGGCTAGGCGCGGCTGGGTGGTGCGCCATGCGCGCAGCAGCAGAACCGCTTCATACAAATCACCGCCGGTCTGGGCCAGCGCAAGGGCGGCGAGGTCGGGCTCATACAGTGACGCCTCGCCCATCACCCGGTCAATCAGCATGGGGAGGGCGCGGCGCAGGGTGTCCACGCGGCTGGCGTCAATCTGGCCGAATTCGGCGCGGTAAAGGCGTTCGGATTGGTCAATGGCGCGCGCCCCGCCACGGGTGGCAACATAGGCCATCACAGCACCTCGATTTGGGTAGAGCGGGGCAGGCCCATGACCTGCGTTCCGCAGATCAGGAACAGGTCGAACCCGGCGGGATATCGGCTGCGGGCGCGCCTGGGCCAGAGGTCGGCCACGCCGTCCAGAGCGATGTCGGTATGGCTTTCAATCCCCGGCCCTGTCAGGCGCAGGCGTTGCCCGGTGCCGTGGTTGGCCGTGGTGATCAACGTCGCACCGGCATCGGGATAGAGGGCCGAGCCGATGGCGACCTGCGCCAGCAGGTCAGGCGTGAGGTTGGTGGTGAAGCAGTGATCCGCCTCGGCTAAAGTCACAAGGGCGGCGCCAAAGCTGGCGATCTGACGGGCGAGGGCCGGGTCATCGGTGTAAACCCGACATTCGCTGTCGACCAAAGCCTCGGCAATTGCGGCCATGCCGGAGGTAGGTAGGGGGTGCAAGGTGCCCGGTCGTGACAGGGCCCACATCAGCGCCTCGAACGTGGCGTTGGTTCGGGACTCGAATGCATCGGGGACGGGGATGCTGACCATCAGAACGTCTCCATTTCCACGCGAGTAGCTTCGACCTCGCACAGGCGCGCGGTGTCTCGGACGATGATTTCAGCGGATTCCGTCGCAAGAAAGGCCAGGATTTCAGGGCTTTGGCCAAGGGAGGCCACAGCATCCACCACGGCCATGGCCATGGCCTGTTCCAGATTGCGGCCCACGACCATGCCGTAACCTTCGCAGCCCGTTGCGCGCAGATGCGCCTCGGCCACCAGAACCTCGCCTAGGTGAAAGTCGGTGCCTTTGACCGTGTCGCGCATAGGCAGCATCACCAGGCCAGTGCGGCTGTGCAGAACCTCGACCTCAACCAATTGCGGCAGTAGGGTTTCGGCCAGGGCCGTCAGGCGGGTTACATCAGCGCGGGCCAGCACGGCCAGCAGGGTGGCATGGTCAAACTCGGTCGGGCGATCAAACATCGCGGCCCTCCTCCAGGCTATCAATGGTGAATTGCACTCGGGCCCCGGCCCAGACGGCCTCGGAATGGCCGATGGGTGCGCCTGTGGCATCGACGTCGGTTTTCTGCACCACCATGACGGGTTGATCGGGATGTTGGTGCAGCAGGGCGGCCTCATCCGCATCGGGGCGGCGAGCCAGTATGACCGTGCGCTTGCGGGCATACGTCTGGATGCCATGATCGCGGTAGATGTCGGTGATTGAATGGCCGATCTGACGCCGCGCGGCCAGATCGGGAAAGCGGTCGGCGGAATGCCATGACAGGCTGATGTTAATCGGCACGCCATCGGCCAGAGCGCGCCGCAACAGGCGGTGCACGGGGGTTCCCTCGGGCAATGCCAAGGCTGTGGCAATCTCGGCCGGAGCGGCGATAATCTCGGCAGCGATCTGTTCGCCTGCGGGGGCCACGCCCTGATCCAGCAGATTTTGTCGAAAACGGGTGCGCCGCCCGATGTGATAGCTGATCAGCGGGGCGGTTTGCACAAAGGTGCCGCGCCCCTGTTCAACGCGAAGCTTGCCCTCGACCGCGAGCGCGCCTATGGCCCGGCGCACCGAATGGCGACCGGCCTGAAAGGCTTTGCATAGGATGCCTTCCGCAGGCAATTTCGCACCTGGCGCCCATAGTCCCCGCACGATCTGCGATGACAGTGTGTCGCGTATGCTTTCCCAGCTTTCCTGCGCCATCTATGGTTCCCTGAAGTCATTCGAATGACCAAGATCTAGGGCATTGCCGTGACGCAGATGTGACAGAACACAAGACCAATACCACATTGGCCAGCCAACGATCATGCCTTCGCACGACTTGCGATCACAGGGTTTGCCCGCAGAGCAACACGCCTGCTCTCGTGCGTGGAATGGAACCCAGCGTGAAACGCACACAAGCAAACTGTCGTATTCAGCGTTCAGTTCTGCGGGGATGCGACCGTTCGCGAAGGGCCGAACTCGTCGAAACCAACTTAGGCTCAGGACTCATTGATCACATCCAGAAGATGACGATTGCTGCGATGGCGGACATGAAGGTGTGGGCGCATCGGTCGTTGCGGGTGTGTATGCGCCGCCAATCCTTGAGCTTTCCGAACATGCTCTCGATCTTGTGGCGCTTGCGATAGAGCGCCTTGTCTTGGGGTATCTGGATTTTCCTGTTTGATTTCTATGGGATGCGGACTTCATGGTTGCGATCCACAAGGGCCTCTCACAACCAGTCGCCATCGTAGCCCCTATCCGCCAACAGGGCCTTCGCCGGGGGCAGCGTCGACAGCAGGGCCGCCGCTCCGGGATAGTCGCTAACCCGTTGCCCGGCAGGCGATGCGAGCATCACCGAGAGGGGGGGCCGCCGTCAGAAACAGCCTGCGGGGCCGACCTTCGCTGTCGCAGACCGCGTGCAGTTTTGAATTCAATCCGACTTTGGTGCGCCCGATACACCGGGGAAGAGCCCCCTTTTGAGCAGGCTGGCCGCGGTCCGATGCGCCTTCAGGTGGGTGGCGTCGATCATGAATTCTTCGGTATCTCCGCCGCCTTTGGCAAGCTCGACGAAGATGCGCCCGAACACGCCCATCTCGCTCCAGCGGATGAAGCGATTGTAGATTGTCTTGTGTGGTCCGTAACTTGCAGGGACGTCCCGCCACCTGAGCCCATTGCGGATCACAAAGATGATCCCGCTGATCACCCTGCGATCATCAACGCGCGGCACCCCGTGCGAGAGCGGAAAGAACGGCGATATCCGCACCATCTGGCCTTCGGAAAGCAGGATCATCTCGGTCCTGGCAGCAGCCCCTTGCTGCCGCAAATGAATCAATGAGCTACACTGACTTCAAGCGATTTAATGGGTCCAGAGCCTGTCTAAATGATGGAAAAGAGCAGTCAAAATCTGATACCCCGTTTGTTAACCGCAAGATCCAACGCGACTACCCGCCGAAGCGGGTCTGTCTTAAGTAGCTGATCCCTATGGGGATTTTGGCTCCGGCGGTAGGGATCGAACCTACGACCAATTGATTAACAGTCAACTGCTCTACCGCTGAGCTACGCCGGAACACAGGGGTGCTATAGCAAGGTCACCGGGGGGCGTAAAGGGGTTGGGCAAGAAAATAAATCAGCCTTCAAGGGGCGTGAAAGGACGCGGTCGCAAGTGGCCCTGGGGACATGTGGACAAGGTTCCGGCACGACAAATCAATCAGATGTGCCAAGACGTTGCGGCTGGCCGCATACATCAGGTGGGGCGGTGTGGCGGTGTAGATCAGCTTGGCAAGTTCAGCCGCCGTCGCCCCGTCAACGGCGCGCAAGGCTTGCAGAATTGCCCTTTCCCGAAGCAACCTGTGCTCGGCCAATTCGGCCATCCTTGTGACAGGGTCGGTGACTTCCGGGCCATGACCGGGCAAAAATCGGCTCCATTTCCGGCGGGCGAGGGCGCCTAGTGTGGCCATGTATGCCGTCATGTCACCGTCCGGCGGCGACACCAATGTGCTGGACCACTGCATCACATGATCGCCGGAAAACAGGATGTCTCCCGCCGCAAAGCCGACATGGCACCCCATATGTCCTGGCAGATGCAAGGTCTCGATCTCAAGACCCGCTATTGATACCACCTCGCCGTCCGTCAGTCGGAGGTCCGGCTGAAAGCCTGCATCCGCCCCCTCGCTCCCGGTCAGGCCTTGTCCTGCAAGCTCGGACATGATTGCGCTTCGCCCGCTGTGAGCCGGGCCAAAGGCCAGAACTTCCGCCCCCGTGGCGGCCTTCAGACGCGGCACAAGGGCCGAATGATCCAAGTGAGCGTGGGTCACAAGGATGGTGGTGATCCGTTCACCTGGCTCCAACGCCGCAAACAGGGCCGCAAAATGGCTGTCCAGATCAGGCCCCGGGTCAATCACGGCAACCTCACCCCTCCCCAACAGATAGGAATTCGTGCCCGACCCCGTCAAAGGTGAGGGGTTGTTGGCCCGCACAAGTCGGATCAGGTCTTTGGTCGGCATCTTGGCTTTCCTTGGCAAAGGATGCGCCTTATGATCGGCGTCATGGCGTTTCGCTTCAAGACCTATATGCCGCGCAGCCTGTTTGGACGGGCAGCCTTGATCCTGATCGTGCCGATAGTCACGATTCAACTTGTCGTGTCCATCGTCTTTATCCAGCGTCATTTTGATGGCGTTACCAGACAGTTGTCGCGCGGCGTCCTGCTGGAAGTGCGTACGTTGCAACGCGCTGTGGCGACCGCAGCGAACCTGACCGCGGCACAAGTGGCAGCAGGTTCGGTTGCAGACGATCTGTCGATGCGGGTCACGCTGCCCGCACCCGACCGTCCGCCTGAAGGGGATCTTCGGTCGTTTTGGGATATCTCAGGTCGCGAAGTAGGCCCCACCTTGCATGACGGCTTGCCGCAGCTGTCGACCGTCGAT
>CAMDHB010000226.1 GCA_945897655.1 Pseudorhodobacter antarcticus | reverse complement strand
CGGATCTTGCCAGTGCTGCCGAGGCTTGGGTAACCGCCCTTGCCGCCAATCAGCCCCTGCTGGTGGAATCCGACACGGACTCGGCCGAGGCCGTCGGCGCCCCCGATGCCACCGAAACCTTCATCGGCATCCTGTCGACGGCCAAGTTTCGCGACAATGACGATGGCATGAAGCTGGGCATCTGTTCGGGCATGCAGCCCTTTGTTGGCCTTATGACCCCTAAATTCGCGCTGATCACCGCAGGCTCCGACAGCCCGAATGCCGCGCGCCTGTTCGTGCATGACCTCTTGACCGAAGAGGGATGGGCCCCGCAGGCGATTGACGGAAAGATGGCCACCAACATGACCCATGCACCCGTCGCTGATGAACCCTCGGGCGTGGCCGCGTTGATGGACAAGATGTGGCTCTACAATACGACCACCTCGACGCAGGATTGGAACACCCGTCAGGACTGGCAGGATATCTGGTCGCTTGCGCGTGGCGGGCAGTGAATTCATCATGGCGCAGCCCTTGGTCAGGTCTTTGGCTGCGCCATTATCGGGATACTGATGCATATGGCTCTTGACCTAACTTCGCGCGCGGAATTCCTGCGCGGCCTTTCCCCCAGGGCGGGCGATCTTGCCCGCGCAGGTTTTGTGGCGCGCACTGCCGGGACTTTCACGCTGAAAGGTCCGCAGGATTTCCTGACCGAAACCGATCTTGCCGTGGAAAGCTTCATTCGTGCCGAACTTGGCGCGGCGTTCGCCCATGACGCCATTCTGGGTGAAGAGGGCGGCGGCGACCCGGCAGCCCGTCTGTGGATCATCGACCCCGTCGATGGCACGGCCAATTTCGCACGCGGCGTGCCGCATTTCTGTGTCTGCATCTGCTTTTGCGAGGATGGCGTACCGGTGCTGGGTGCCATCTTTCACCCGATGACGGGCGAGTTCTGGTTCGCGCAAAGTGGAAAAGGGGCGCAAAAGAATGGTGCACCAATGTCTGTGACACTTACCACCAACCCGAACGTCGCCTGCGTCGAGATGGGTTGGTCGCGTCGACATTCCATTTCAGGCTATCTGGCGGCGCAGGGCCATATCCTGACAGCCGGGGCCAATATCCGTCGTGGCGGGTCGGGTGCACTTGCGCTGGCTTGGGTCGCAGAAGGGCGATCTGACGGCTATCTTGAGGCAGCGATGAACTGCTGGGATTGCCTTGCGGGCATGCTGATGGTGCAAGAGGCGGGCGGCTCCGTGCTGCCCTTTGGCCCTGACGCCACCGACCGACTAAGCGATCTGGCGGCCTTGACTGCGCCCCACAGTGTGCGCGCCTGCACTCCGGCACTGGCCCCTCTTTTGGATTCAGCCCTGTCCTTGGCGGCGGAGCCGGACCGATGAACGCGCCCGAGAACCAGACCCTGCGCGCCCAGTTTGACGCAGCCGAGGCAAACCGCGACCCGATGCATCTGATTGTCCCCGATTTCAACGGAATCGATCTTTATGTCGGCAACCGCCAGGCCGCGTCGAACCCGGCGCTTCTGGCCCAGCATGGCATCAAGGCCGTTCTGAACTGCGCGCTGAACCTGGACCTGAACCTTGTCGATGCGCCCGCGCCTGACAGTCTGAACCAGACCTTCGGGCGCGCCCAACTTCGGTATTACAAGCTTGGGCTGATCGATGGGCCAGGCAACCCTGCCGAAATGCTTCTGGCCGGATACCTCCAGCTTTCAGGGTTGATGCGTCAGCAGATGCCCACCAAGATCACTTATCCTTGGCCGAGTGGTGGGAATGTTCTGGTGAATTGTCGCGGCGGACGCAGCCGTTCGGTCATACTTGTCAGCCTGTTCCTGCATCTCGAACGCAAGGATTCCTTTCCCACCCTTGCCCATGCCATTGATCATGTCCGGCAGATGCGTCAACTTGACCCTGTTGAATGGCCAAGCGCCCCCAAACCCATCCTTGTTGAAGCCGCTCTCTGGGCCGCACGCGCCGCCCAACATTTGCGCGCATTGGAAGAAACCCTGCCGATGGCGGACAGAACATGAAGGCAAAACCCATCGCCAGCAATGGTCATGCCGCATCATCATCCGATGTTGCGCGCCGTGCCGGGGTGTCGCGCTCGGCCGTGTCGCGCACATTTACCGACGGGGCCTCGGTTTCGGCCGAAACCCGCGCCAAGGTGCTGCAGGCGGCGGAGGAACTGCACTATCACGTCAACTTTCTGGCGCGCGGCCTGTCCAAGCAGGAAAGCCGCCCGGTCTGCATTCTGGTCTCGAACCTGCACAAACCCTATCACGCGCAACTGCTGGACCACCTGACGACCGCGCTGCAAATCGCGCAGCGTATCAGCATCATCATCAACGTGGGCGATGATCCCGCGGCCGCATCGGCAGCCTTGGAGCAGACCTTGAACTACCGCGCGGCGGCCACGATCGTTCTGTCCGGTGCCCCCCCCGCCTTGATGGTGCGGCGCTGTGTCGAACTTGGCCAGCGCGTGATCCTTGTGAACCGTGCCGATGACTTGGCCGACGTGCAGCATATCTCTATTGACTATGAAACGGCGATGCGCAGTGCCGTTCAGATGTTTCTGCGGGCCGGATGCCACAAGATCGCCCTTGTTTCACGCGCGGTTCGCACGCCAAGCCTGCTGGCCCGGGAGGACCTTTTCACCCGCTTTCTGCGCGCCGAAGGAATTGAACCCCAGATCTGGCGCGGGCAATCCACCACCTATCAGACCGGGCAACAGGCGATGCGCGAATTGCTGGTGGGGCTGGAGCGCCCTGATGGGGTGTTCTGCATCAATGACTTGATGGCCTGCGGCTGTATCGACACCGCCCGCCTCGAATTCGGCCTGCGTTTGCCCGAAGACCTGTGCATCCTCGGTTTTGACGATATCGCGCAGGCGGATTGGGCGGGCTATGATCTGACCACATTTGCCCAGCCGTATACCGAAATTGCCCAGTTCGTGGTGGCAAGCCTGAGCCCGTCAGAGACCATGACCGCAGACCGGATCATTTTGACGGCTCGGCCGATCTGGCGCGGCACGATGCGGGCAAGTGCCGTCCCAAAACCATGACCGTATCCTCCGCCGGATCCCGTGAGACGGCTCCGCAACCCCTGGCTCGCTCTGCCCAGCAAGAATTGTCGCTTTCGGCACGCTTGCGGTGTTGTCTGACCCAGCCTCTGATCCAAGGGCAGACTTTCGGCAGGATGCCACACCGGGCGCCCCCGAAGGGTCCCTTTGCGGCAACAAGGAATGACCGCTTTTTGGCACTCTTCAAAAGCAGTCTCCCCTTTCCGAGTGTCGGCTATGGGCCGTTCAGGTCGATCTCACCCTTCATTCTCCAACAGCCCGACCCACCTGCTCTATCCAAGTCTCCCCCGCCACAAAGCAAAGATTGTATAGGCTTACCGCCGACGCCTCGCGCCCGCATGTCAGGCGCTTCAGAGCCTCCGGAGCGAGATACGCCAATCGCAGCTGCCTGCTGACATGGCGCTCCGCCAGTCCCACGGCCTCGGCCAGTTCCTGAATGGTGGCGAACTCACCGGCATCCATGCGCCGCCGCCAGCCCCATGCGCGGCCGATGGCCCGCAGGATGTGCGGATCCTGCGCCTGATCTTCGCTCGGTCGATAGTCGGCGGGCGGCATGATCTTCGGCCGCCCGTTCTTCTTGCGCAATTTCAACGGGATCAGCACGCGGATCGTATCGTCCGGCTTGATCATTCTGCGGCCTCCAGCCTGCGGGGCGCGACCATCTCACGGATGACCCCCGCGATGCCTTCACGCCGAATGTCGACCTCCAGCCCAGCGGCCGTGACGGTGACCCGCCGCACGAGCAGCTGGATGATACGGGCCTGTTCGGCCGGAAAGAGTTGCGACCAGAGGGCCTTGAACTCGCGCAGGGCTGCGATGGCATCCGCCTCCGATGCCCCGCCACTGTCGCGTTTCATGGCGGCAAACACCTGTGTCACGACCTCCGGCGTTTGCAGAATGCGCCGAATTTCGGTCAAGACCGCGTCCTCAACCATTCCGGCGGCGAGCCGCATAGGTGCGGTCTCCTCGCCGGTCTCGCGGTTCCGGATCACGTCCATTGACACAGAGTAGCGGTAAAGCTTGGTCCCCTTCTTCGTGCTGGTCGGCGTCATAGCCGCGCCATTTCCGCCGAAGATCAGCCCATTCATCAGCGCTGGCGTCTGGGCGCGGCTGTTGTTGGCCCGCTTGCGGGGGCTTTCCTGCAGGATGGCATGCACGCTAGCCCAGAGATCTGCGTCGATGATGGCGTCATGTTCACCGGGGTAGGCCTTCCCCTTGTGCAATGCTTCGCCCCGATACACCCGATTGTTCAGCAGCCGGTACAGGTAGCCCTTGTCGATCAGCGTGCCCTGCTTGCTGCGGAAACCCTCACCACGCAGTTCGCGTGCCAGCACCGTGGCGGAGCCCAGATCAATGAACCGCTGGAAAATCTGTTGTACGGAGGTGGCCTCGGCCTCGTTCACCACCAACTTGCGGTCCTGAACATCGTAGCCAAGGGGCACGTACCCGCCCATCCAGATCCCCCGCTTGCGCGAGGCTGCCACCTTGTCGCGGATGCGTTCGCCGATAACCTCGCGCTCGAACTGGGCGAAGGACAGCAGGATGTTCAGCGTCAGCCGCCCCATGGATGTGGTTGTGTTGAAGGACTGCGTCACCGAGACGAAGGTCACGCCATTGCGGTCGAAGACCTCGACCAGCTTGGAGAAGTCCATCAGCGAGCGTGACAGACGGTCGATCTTGTAGACGACCACGATGTCGATCAGGCCGTCATCGATATCTGCCAGCAACTGTTTCAAGCCGGGCCGGTCCAGATTTCCCCCCGAGAACCCGCCATCGTCATAGCGTTCGCGCGTGGCGACCCAGCCCTCAGATTTCTGGCTGGCGATGTACGCCTCGCAGGCCTCCCGCTGGGCGTCCAAGCTGTTGAATTCCATGTCGAGCCCTTCCTCGCTCGACTTGCGGGTGTAGATGGCGCACCGCAAGCGCCGGGCGGGGCGGGTTGAGTTTTCCATCAGGCCGCCTCCCGCTTGCGTTCACGCATGCCGAAGAAGCGATAGCCGTTCCAGCGGGTGCCAGTGATTTCGCGTGCCACGGCGGAGAGCGATTTGAACTTGCGCCCCTGCCAGTCAAAGCCGTCCTTCAGAACGGTGATAGTGTGCTCGACGCCATCCCACTCGCGAATGAGCCGCGTGCCGATGACCGGATTGCGAGGGTCGATGATCTGGTGCTTGCGCTTGCTGTGCCCCTCCACCTCGTCGGCCAGAAGGTCCAGCATCCGCCGCGTCTCGCGGTCGGGCCCGCCATAGGCCAATTCCTGGATCCGGTAGGCAATGCGGAATTCGAGAAAGGCTCGGCTGTTGTTCGGAGCCGAGGTGCCGATGAGCTTTTCCCACTCTGCTTTCAACTCTTTGACCGACATTACCTTCAGTGCGGCAAGGCTGGAGAGAACGGTCCGATCTCTTGCCCGATCAGGGCTAAGCTCTCGATCAATCATCTTATTGGTTTTTCGCATGAATTCCCCCGATGTGGATACGTTTCACACGACGACCACCGCTCTTGCGGGGCGGGAAGTCCACGAAACTGTCTCCGCCGGCGGCAGATAAAGAACTGGACTTCGCCGCGTTCAGGCGAACGACGCCAGCGGCGAGGATGCGACCAAGTTCCTCGAACCTTGCGCGCGCAGACATCTTGTCAGGGCATAGAGGATTGGGTCCCGAAACCGGGGTGGACAGCATATCGAGCATGGGAGCGCCTTTCGAGTTGGTGGCCCAAATGGGCTCCAAGCGGCGCTGATATTCAAGTGAAAACAGAGGCTTGAGGGGCCTGTGCGGGGCGCTGCGCAAATAGTCGCGTTTGCCTGTGACCCGCGTCAGATTTCCCGCGCAAACCAGCGAATCCGTCCGATGATGTTGATCTCCTCAGCGGTGCGCTCGTATTCGGGATAGTGCTTGTTGTCGGAGATGACCCTGACGGCCGGTGGGTCGCTGTTAGGAA